>JBAZRU010000108.1:0-13923 GCA_041662805.1 Candidatus Hydrogenedentales bacterium
AGAGACAACGCGAGTAGAATATCAAGGGTGTCATCTGGAGAGGAGACCGACTCTCGAAACACAGGTTGCGCAGGCGCGCGACCGCGCTCAAGCCTTTGCCTACTTCGTCGCTTGCGCCTCGATCTCTGCGAGAATCTGGCGGGCCTCTTCAGCCTGGCCCTGGGCGACACGAATGCGCACGCCTTGCGCTCCAACAATCCCGGCTTCCGACGTCAACGCCGCTAAATCGTCCGTAAGAAACGTGGTAATCCCCTCCGATTCAAGGCGTCCGCGAATAATCTCCGCGAGCATCAGATCCCCGTAGCTTCCAATCGTGACCATGGTGTCCATTTGCGGGCTTCCTTTCGTATGAAGAGCAAATTCGAAGCCGTAAATCAATTGCACACTAGTCTAACATAGAGACAGCAGATGAGAAAACTCTTGTTGGAGCACCAGTCTCGCGCCAAAGATGCCGGAGCCGCACGCCATGCCAACTTTGACCGTGATTGCGTGGCAGACGTCCTTATCTGCTTGCCTACACGAATTGACTCACGACGGCTAACCCTTGCGCGACGGACGTAAAGGTGTCGCGTTCGAGGAGGCGGTGGCCGCCGTAGCGTTGGGTGAGCATACGGCGGACGGCGGGGATAAGGCTGGTGCCGCCGGTCGTCAACACGACGTCGATATCGTCGGGGTTTACTTGCGCCACCTTCTCCGCCTCGTCGATGCTTGCGAACATGTCGTCGAGCGTGGGTTCGATGATCTGGGTAAACTCGGTGCGGCTGAGGCGCTCGCTGATTTGGATCGCGTCTTTGTGAATTTCGATGGGGGCTTCCCATTCCGTGGAGAGCATTTTCTTGGCCGATTCCACCTTGCGGACGATGGGGTAGCCAAAGTTGCGCTGTATAAGACAACGCAACGCACGGATAGCCAACGGCTGGGTGGAACTGGATTCGGAAGCGATCAACCAGTTGATGATCTCTTCCGTGTTCAATTTGTACAGGTTCTGCCAGTCGAGGATAGCGTTGTACACGTGTTGGGGCATGGGGAGTTTGGATGGGCCGTAACGCGAACGGCTGCCAAAACAGGGGAAGAGTTTCGCGCGAATGATCTCGCGGTCGATGGCGTCGCCCGCGATAGGCACACCGGCCACGCCTAGGATGCGGCTCTCGGCCAGACGCGCCGCGGTTCCGTGTGCGCCGCCAAATTCCATGACACATACATCGCAGGTGCCGCCGCCGATATCCACAACCATGAGCCGTTGCTTGCGCTCGGTGGACACGGCGTATTCCACGCAGGCCGCAACAGGTTCGTAGAAGAAGCTGACCTCCTTGAACCCGACCAATGCCGCAGCTTGGCTCAACCGCTCCTCGGCCACTTCGTCTTCGCCCGGCGTCATCGAGAAATGGACCGGCCGTCCGAACACGGCTCGCTCGACGGGCTCGCCCGCCTCCTCGTCCACCGCTTCCTTTATGCGTGCAAGGATGAGCGAGGTCAGTTCTTCGATTTGATAGTGCCGCCCGAAGACCTCGGTGCCCTTGAAGTCGCGGAAGCGCAAGAAACTCTTGATGGATTGGAAAAGCCGTCCCGGCGAGTTCACTTCCACAGTCGTCCGCACGCGGACGGCTTCCGTGGGCGCTGGGTTCTCCGGCGGGCGATAGCTTTCCGACTTATCGGGTTCGGAGGCGACATAGCCTTCGATCGTCATGCCCAGTTCTATCCGCTGAAGTACGACCTCGCGGTCGACGTTCCGCTCGATGAACGCGTTTGCGGCAGACCGTCCGATAGTCACGTCGCCGTCGTTCGAAATATAGAGGAGCGAGGGTAGCGATTTCGGGACATCGTTGGCGGAATCCAAATCGAGTACGCGCACGGATTGACCGTCTGTTACCGCCACACTGGAATTGGTGGTGCCGAAATCCACCCCGCAGGTAAGACTTGCCATGAGACTCCCAAACCCGTTACTGCGCTAACCAGCGCCCCCACAATAGCTTATCACTAAGTTTCTGCATGCCACCCACAACAAAACACGTACCTTTGCCGATACCGGACCATTTGGCAGAAACACCCCAACCCCGTCAAGACATTTCACGATGCCGAAGGTTTTTCAAAATTGGCCATTGCACTTCGGACACGCCGCGCGAATTCTACCCCACCTTCCTGCGGATAGTCACCATCACCGTCGCACCAGTCTGAAATCCTTGCCGGTCAGTATGTTGGACGGGGACATCACTTCAAGGGTCATGGACGGTTAAGGTGATCATAGCGTCAAAAGCCCGTTCGCGATTGCCTGCGTCCGGGTTCGCGCGCAGGCGAGCGGTATCGCCTCGCTTGCTTCGTGACGTCCCAGAATGTCGCGCAATTCGCTCTTGATTTGGCGCAAGCGAAAGCGCTGGTTTCTTGAGGTTATGCCGGTTGTGTATGGTCGACCAGCCAAACTATACTTCCCCGTCGAGAGGGTGCTGCTTCGGATATGAATACCACTGAAGAGTTAAATGTCGAAGGTTCGTCTACGCCGAATACCGATGTTCGCGTATCTGTAATCATGTCCGTGCGCAACGCCGAATCCACTCTCCGCGTGGTATTCGACTGTCTTTTCGCGTCAAACTTGTCCAACTTCGAGGTCGTGATCGTAGATGACGCGTCTACGGATGGAACAGCGACCCTGTGCGAAGAGTATGGAATCACCCCTATCAGACTGACGCAAAATGTGGGCCCCGCAGCAGGTCGAAACCTTGCTGTCAAACGCGCTCGCGGCGAGACCCTGGTCTTCCTCGATTCCGATATTGCGTTTGCTCCCGATGTGCTCGGGAAACTCCTGGAGCGCCTTGAAGCGGATCCGGAGTTGGCGGGGAATGCTGTACTGACGTCTATGACGCCCCTCAACAAGGGGTTTTATCCTCGCTATTTCGCAATACAGGAATACTTGTGGATGCGAAGGTTGTTAATCGGTACACGTGATCGATCTCTTTCGTACATTTCAACCCGATGCGGGTGTCTGCGACGCCAGGTCTTCGAGGAAATGGGCGGATTCAGCGAATGCTACAGGAAACCGTCCACGGAAGATCTCGAATTCAGCTCTCGCATGGGAGATCGGTACTTGCTAGAGTACTATGACGACATTGAAATGATGCATTGTTTCCCGGACACCCTTGCCAAGATCTTCCGCCGCTACCATCGAAACACCTGCGAAATCGTCCAGATGCCTCCCAGCGTTCGCAAGAAGGCCACGATGCCGTACAAGCGCGATGCGATCTCCCGACTGTTGCTGTGCTTGGCATTCCTAAGTCTTCCGATTGCCTTGGTACAGCCGCTCGTGCTTGGCGTGACCCTGGCATTGGGACTTGCGGTGGCGGTCATACAACGTGAATTACTCTTGACCTGTTGGGCGAAAGAGGGATTTCTCTTTGCCGTGAAGAGTTGGGTGGTCTACTGTGTACTCCCCATTCCCGTGGCAACGGGAGTGCTTGCCGGGATGCTTGGCAAGTGGACACGTCCCGTCTCGGAGAAAGCCTGCGAACAATGAATCAAGGCGTGTCACTGGCCATTCGTCTCGCGGCAGGCGTCCTTCAGCCTAACCACCCCAGCACGCTGATTCTTTTCGTCACTTCGCGCTGCAACTGCCGATGTTCGTTTTGTTTCAACCTCGAGAATGTCGTCGGCGGGAAGAAGGACAACGAACTGACCCTCGACTCCATTCGAAAGATCGCCAAATCAATGCAGCCCCTCACCCAGATGGTGTTGTCGGGCGGCGAACCATTTCTCAGACGCGACATGCCCGAGATCGTCGAGGCGTTTTACGGCCTTGCCGGCTTGCGGCAGGTGAGCATTCCCACGAACGGCGCGCTGCCCAAGCGAATTCCCGGGGCTACCGAACAGATACTCAAGGCGTGCCCCGAACTCATCGTAAATGTGAATATTTCTCTTGACGCCATCGGAGAAGAGCATGACAGGGCAAGGGAACTCCCCGGTTGCTTTGAGAATATCTGCGAAACGTATCGTCTCCTGGCGGCGGTCCGCGAGCGTTTCGATCGTCTCAGCATCAATATCCAGACGGTTGTAATGCGGAAGAACGTGCACGCGGTCATGGACTTGGTCGAGTATATCAAAGAGCACTTCGACGTCAACTACCATTCGTTGGGTTTGGTCCGCGGCGATGTCGGCGAGCAAGAGCACGACTACGACATCGCAGAAGCGGAAGCCGCGGTCGATGCCCACTATTCGAAAAACGGCGGCGTCAATAAGAGCCTGCCCGTACTCGCCTCCGGGGCGCGCGGAGTCCTCAGCCTTGTACGCAAGCTTCAATTCGAGGCGGAACAAAAGAAGACGCGTTCCTTCGAATGCTTGGCCGGCCGCAAGTTGGTGGTCATCTCCGACGAGGGGAATCTCCTGGCCTGCGAGCCTCTCGCGTTTGAACCCGTAACGCGCGGCGGGCGCGACAAAGACGATTTCGTCATCGCACAGCTTCAGGATTTCGACTACGACGTAGAGAAGGCGCTTCAGTCTCCGAAGGCATTGGAAATCAAGAAGTACATTGCGGACAAGCGCTGTTGGTGCCTGTATGGATGCGCCATGCAGAACAGCATCGTGTATAGCCCAAAAATGTATCCGCGACTTGCGAAAGAGATTGTTCGTCAAATCGGGCATCAATAGACGTGACTTTGTTACCTGCCGCGCGCGTCACGAATTGGTTTTCTTGGATCGTCCTGCGAACGACGCAGTCATTCGTTGCGAGGGCGTCAGCAACGCAGGAACCGTATCGTCGACAACTTCGATGCAGTGGCCGCACAGGCGTACGACAGACTCTCCGGCGAGTGTGCGGGGAATTGATCCATTTCCAAAAGGGCTGTTAAGATTTGAATGTGGCTGGAATGCAGGGCTGGCCATGTATCCAGAAGGGACTCCCCAACAGATGACGCGCCCAAAGACTAACGGAATCTCTCGCACGTATTCGCGCCTGCTCTCCCAGATGGGCAGGGGAATTCGAATTGCGGGCTGCACCCTGAAGTGGAACAGTCCCGTCAATGTAATCTTCCATGCAACGATGCGGTGCAATGCGCGGTGCAAGATGTGTCTGGTTTGGAAGAAAGTCTGGGGGCCGGAAAGCGAAAACCGAAATGCCATGACCATCGATCAGATCGAACGCATGACGCGTTCGATCGGTTGGCTGCTGCGCGCCGAAATCGTGGGCGGCGAGCCCTTTCTTCGCAAGGACATTGATGAGATCCTCTTCGCTTTCTGCCGAAATTGCAAGCCTATCTGCTTGACCATTACGTCTAACGGCAGTTTGCCCCAACGAATCGCTGACACCATGCGGCAACTGTTCGTTGCTTTCCCGAATCAAGTTGTCCGCGTCAATCTGTCTGTCGATGGCTATGGCACGCAACATGACGAAATTCGAAAGATCCCCGGCCTCTACGAAAAATGCAAAGAATCGGCGGCTCGCTTGCGTGAGATCCAGAAGGATTATCCCAACCTGACAGTCAATCTGATGACCGTCGTTTCACACTACAACCATGAGGGCATTGAAGAAACCATTAGCAAGATCGAGAATGACTTCAAGCCGGATTTTCACTCTCTTATGAACGCCTTTGGCGACACACCCGAGGCCGTGGGCCGCGACGTCCCGATTCAAGACTACGTGAAGCTCTTCAGCGAGGTTAAAGGCAAAAGGAAGCTGGGAAAGAACCTCCCCCTCGCGGCAGTGAGCAAGGTGCTCGACGTTTTTCAATCCAAAATTGTCGAAGAGACAAAAGCCCAACAGCGCCAAGTCGTCCCTTGCGTATCCGGCTCTCGTCTGTTGGTCATTGATGACGATGGTGTCGTTAAGCCTTGCCTGGAGTTGCAGGACAGCGACATGCAAAAGGATGGTCTGCCTAGTGTCAACATGGTGAACATAGGCTCGTACGATTTCTCGGTACGCCGCGCCATGAAGGATCCCCATGCGCGGAAGGTGGCGAAGTTCGTGCAGGACGGCAAATGCCATTGCACGGCGGAATGCTACATCATTCCGAGCATTCTCCTCAGCCGTCGCTTTTTTCCAAAGGTTGCCTGGGCTACCGTAAAACACCTCATGGGGTATTGACGTGGGCTAACGGCGGTTGGCAAGGCCTGCCAGTCTCGTTTCAATCACTTCTGTCCCGCCTGTGCTCCAGACCGTGAGCAAGACCAGACATCACGCGCACTTTTCCTGCAACTGGGCAATAGACTAGACTTGTTGGCAGTTTCTCGCCTGCCAAGGCCTCGGCGGAGCTGTGCTGCTTCTAGTCTCTGGTAAGTGCATTGGCGATGACTGACTAGACAGGGAAGCGACGCGGAGCGGGCCCTAACTCATCCACGCGCATCTCATTCCGATGAGTCGCAGGTCGATGTAGCCGAAAAAGGAACCGTGTTCCGATGAATGAAGATCTCAAGGTGGCGCAAACGCGTCTACTTTTGGCGCTGATACTCTTGATTGCTGCTGCGCTTAGGTTGATTGCGCTTGGCGACTTTCCGTACTGGCATGATGAGGTCCACAATCTAGTCGCAAGCGAAGACTTGTATGGAGTGCTTGTGCACGGCAAGGCCGTTTCCAATCACCCCCCTCTGCCCTATATCTTGCTGGCCATATGGCGCGCATTTGGCTTAGGTGGCAGCGAATTCACGATGCGGCTGCTCCCTATGTTAGCAGGCCTTGGGGGCGTTGCGAGCGTTTACTTCGTGGGGTCGCGCCTCCTTGGCCGCCGTGTGGGGGTAGCAGCGGCTGCTCTTCTCGCGCTCTCTCCCTTCCACATTCACCATTCGCAGGAACTCAAGGAGTACATCTATCTCCCCACCATTGGCACCTTAATGGCCTACAGCCTCTATCGCGCGACCGAGACGAACCGCACGCGGCACTGGAGCATCTACGCCGTTCTTGCGGGGTTGTCATGCTACACCGAGTTATTCGTTGCCCCCATGTTGGTTGCCATCAACCTTTGGTTTCTGGCCACGTTGCAGGGACGCCGCGATCGCCTGAGACCGTGGATTCTCGCCAATGTTGCGGGCGCACTCTTGTTCGTTCCTCAGTTGTGGCTCATGCTCATAAAGGCTTATCGCACGATGGTGGCCTCTACGGAATGGTGGGTTCCGCCTCCGAGCATCCTCAGGGTGCTCTTCTATTTGAAAACCATCGCGTTCGGGTACTCGGATAGTAAGCCCTATTACATGGTGGCCACGGCGGTGTTTTTTGCAGCTGTTGCAGCCGGGACCTTTGTCGCGTGGCGCAAGGATAGACGTATCGCTTACTTCTTGTGCGGCTGGTTTGTCATTCCCGTTGTGCTGGTCTATATCATCTCCCTCCAAGCGGAGAGTGTCTTCCTCATTCGCTCCATGCTGCCCTATGCAATGCCTGTGTTCATCCTGGCCGGGGCCGCGTTGGCATCATGCCGCCCACGCATTCTGCAAATTGTTCTTGGAGTCTTGCTGGTGTTTCTTCCTGGCATCTCGGTGGTACAACAAGCCAAAGGCATCTACGGCCCGCACGAGTTTCCGCACCGGCCCGGCGTCCACCCCCCCATGGATACGAAGGGGGCGACATCCTATGTGCTGAGTCAATGGCAGGAAGGCGATGTGATCATCCATACGGGTTGGGCAACTTGGCTTCCATTTTACTGGTATGGCTTCAGGAATATTCAGCTCTTTACGGGGTGCGTCGATGAGAACTTCATCCGATTTCTGAATGCCAGCGCGCCGCCAAACAATGACGACCCCAGGTTCAAGTACTATTTCCCAATCCAGGTCCAGAAAGCCGTGGAAGGGAAAGAGCGCGTATGGATCGTGTTCTCCGAGTGGGAGCGCGAGTATCTGCCGTCCAACCCGCTGGATGTGTGGCGCTGGATGGATGCTCACTACACCGAGGTTCAACATCGCGCGTTTAGAGACATCGAAGTGTTTCTATACGATACGGGCAAGACGAATCCTCCATTGCGTGTTGTTCGCCGAGATAGCGACAACGGAGTCCAGGCGAAGCTGACATTCGAAGGCTCGACGGACAGCTATACGAAAACGCCCCCAGACTGGGGTCTTGTTTCAACGCCTCCGGAATCCAGAGCGGGAGACCTCGTTCTGCGCTTCGACGACCCCGGTTTGCCGGAAAAGATTTTCAGTGCAGATCCTCAAAGTGGCCGGGCGGTTGCCTTCAGCATTCGGAATCAAGCGCTGACTCCGGAGAAGATAAGTGTCAACTTTTTACCAAGTGATGGTCTGCTGTCTCTGGCGGGTATCTTTGAGGAGAATCCCGACGATGAGGTCTGGTCCGTACGCGATCGCTTCAATCCGCAGAAATCGCCGGACAACTACGAAATGCATACCGCCTGCGCGAAGATCGCGAGCGGCCAGAGTGCGCTGGAAGGGCACATATCCCTGCCTCCCGGAGATTATGCGGTCTCACTTGAGCTTATGGGTATACCGGGCGATAGCACGATGGGCCGAGCCTCGCTGGAATTGAGTATTTCGGGACAGCCGATCCTCAAGCCCGGGGACTGGATTGTCCCTGGCGCGCCAACTCCGTTGGCATGGTGTTGGCGAACCTCAGGTACTGTACGCGTTCCTGAGGCTGCCGCCCCACTCCGCGTTCGCCTTGATGCTCTAGGCCTTCAGCATGAGAACGCCTCCCCGCAAAGGTGCTACGGAGACCTCAGCTACGTGCGATTCGAGCGGATTCGAGCGAACGCCGCTTCTTCACCGTCTACAGGGACGGAAATTCAGGCCTGGCCGGGCGAGGTCACGCTTCAAGCGGGCGAGCAGAGGAAGTGGACTGCTCTAATCCCATCCGATTCAACTCGTTATGATGTCTGGGTTTATGAGAAAGGGGCAGGCGGCAAGAGCTACCATGTATTCTCTGTATCGCCCGATCAGTGAGGCTTGAGCTCGTCCTCTTCTTCTAAACCACTTCAATAACGGCGGCTGACAGAATCAGTTCGCAGCCGAAATCACAGATTGGCTCATATTCCAGAGCAGGCAGCCGGCGGCGTAGGCACGACCGAATTCCTTCGGAGTTTTCAACAGACAACGTCATCGCGCAATGCATGCCGGGAGCGCCGCCCCAATACCACGGCCACGGATATTTGGGGGAGGCGAAAATCAGGTCGGTTATATACACAAATATTCATAGACATTATATATTATGTGTTTACTAATTAACTAGTTACTAACCAAATTTCCTGGCTCAACGCAAGACGGCCAGGCAGGGGCACAGGGAGGTGCATACCGCGCAGCCGAGACGCTTCTCACCGCACTTCTTTGGCCCTGTCGAAACAGAGAAGCGCGAACTCTCGCGCCAATTACAACCGAAAAATCCGCATTAATGATGGATTTTCGTTGATTTTATGATAAATATGCGATATGTCGCAAACTACTCAAAGCGATATAATTGGAGTAGCCCGTGGCGCCAGGCGGCCAACTAGCTTGACACATCCGAGATGCTGTGCTAGATTCTATCTGAGTCGTACTTCTGCATAGCGTCTCACAAAGAGACGCATGGCTACTTGGGGAAGGCGGGAGAGGCGGAATCGGTTGCAAATCAGGGCTGCACTAAATTGAGTCTTCGGGGAAGAAGGGGTGTAGTTATTTTTCGTTGCGATCGGTTTTACTTTACTATCTGCTCCTGTAAGTCTGGTATGCAGTTTTTCTATGGGAAGGAGGTGAATTCATAGATGAAGAAGAGTCTAATAGTTGCAATAGTGTTGGCAGTTGGGACGATGGCCGCGTTTGCGGGTACGATCAACATCCCTCATTTCAATGACGGTGGTGGTCAGACCAATGCGTCGTTCTTCCCTGGTCCGGGCGAAAGCGCGACGTGGATTTCCATTACAAACACGACGAACACGGACAAGACCATCACGGTCAACTTCTACACGTTGGAAGGTGTTGCGAACGGTTCATCGACCGGCGCATTGCTTGCCCATCGTTCGGCTGGTTTCCGACCGGTTGCCCAGGACACGTTTGAGTCGGCGCTGGGTACAGCACTTGCTCCTCCGACGAACCCGTTGGATGCCGGTTGGTGTCAAATCCTGTTCCCGGGCGGAGCTTCGGACATCGCTGGTAAAGCGAATACGAACGTGGGATCGACGTCAAGCCAGTTCGCTTGGACGCTTATTCCTTACGATTAATATCGGATAGGCAGTCGATTATTCGACGCCAGTAACGATAGTTGGGGCGAGAATGCCGTTAGGCATGCTCGCCCCTCTTATTTTGCCCTTTTCGTGTAGTCCTCAACGCTGTCGTGGAATTGACGCGCCCCTCTTGCAGCTCCCTCGAATATCGCTATAATGGCCGGAACGCAGGAGTTCCTGGTATGGCGTCGGTCACGGTCTTGGACGATCCCGTTATTCGCGCGCTCGATTACTTTGATAGTGCGCGAAGTCATAGGGCGCCGCAGGCGCGGTTGGATGCAATCCTCGTGGCGGCGGCCCGTTTCCGGGAGGAGATGCTAGTCGCGGAGCCCGTCCCATACTACCGTTCGTGCGACCTGATTCGCGCGCCGTATCCGCGGCGGTATGCGTTCAAGGACGCGTGCACGGTTCCCACGCCGTATGTCCACATCTTGAACCGCATGTTTGTCGTGCAGTTCAAGAGCGAGGCGGGATTGAAGACGCTCCTGGTGTCGCCCACCGATTACCGGCGCAACGCGGAGACGCCATTCTTCAAGAACCTGTCTTTGCGTTTCGGCCCGTTGCGGCCGTACATCGAGCCGCTCATGGCGCCGGAGTTGGGTACGGTTGAAACGCGCCTCGCCCAAATCGGCATCCGGCCCGATGCTGTCGATTACATCACGTACGACCATCTGCACACACAAGACGTCCGGCGATGGCTGGGAGCGCCGGGCATTCCCGCGTATTTGCCCAATGCAAAGTTGCTTGTCATGCGGCAGGAGTGGGAGTCGGCAAAGGCGCTGTTGCCGCCGCAGCGCATGTGGTATTGCCCCGATGGCATTGCAGGCGTGCCCGAGGAGAAGGTCGTGTTGTTGGACAGCGACGTGATGCTGGGAGAAGGCGTGGCGCTTGTTCAAACCCCGGGCCACACGGAAGGAAATCACTCCATCGTGGTGCATACTCCGGAAGGATTGTACGTGACGAGCGAGAACGGCGTCGGCGCGGATTCGTATGCGCCGAGGAAGTCGCGTATCCTAGGGTTGCGGCGATATGCGGAGCAGACGGGGATCGACGTGATCCTCAACAGCAACACGCTGGAGCGCGGCCTGGACCAGTTCATCTCGATGATGCAGGAACGGGCAATCGCGGGACCGTCACCGCGCAATGGGGATTTCTACAATGTCGTCAGCTCGTCGGAGTTGAGTGCCTACTGGCTGTTTCCGGGCTTTCGTCCGACTTTCGAATTCGGGCAGATTCAATTCGGCGTACCGCAGGGAGTTTCATCATGAACACCACCACGAACCGGGCCTATTTCATGACGGGTTGCGCAAGCGGAATCGGAAGGCATGTGGCCGACCTGCTCCTGGCGCGCGGCGAACGCGTGTACGCGACGGACGTGAACGTCGATGCGATGACGGAGTACGCGCTGAAGACCGGTTGGCCGAAAGAGCGTGTGAGGATGGACAAGCTGGACGTGCGGAATGTGGAGGCGTGGGACGAGGTGTTTGGGCGCGCCGTCGAGCAATTCGGAAAGATCGACGTTTGTATGAACATTGCGGGCATCATGCTCTCGGGGTATTGCCACGAACAGCCGGCCAAGGAAATCGACCTGCAGATAGACATCAATCTGAAGGGGGTCATCTGGGGAACGCAGACTGCGGCCCGGCACATGATTCAGAACAAGAGTGGCCATATCATCAACATCGCCTCGATGGCCGGGATTGCATCCATCCCCGGACTCTCGGTGTACACCGCAACCAAGCACGGCGTGCGCGGTTTTTCGCTGGCCGCGTCGTACGACCTCAAAGGCTACGGAATCGCGGTAACCGCGGTATGCCCCGATGCGATTGATACACCGCTGTTGGAGCAATCGTCAAAGACCGAAGCCGGGGCTATGGTCTTCTCGGGGTCGCGTCTGCTGACGCTCGAAGAGATTGGCGACCTCATCGTCAACCGCGTGCTGGTGAACAGGCCCATCGAAGTCGCCGTGCCGTTTTCGCGCGCGGTACTCTCCAAGGTCGCGAATCTCTTCCCTGCGCTTGGGGGCACGGTGTTGCCCGCGCTTACGAAGAAGGGTCGTACGCACCAAGGCGAACACGCCTCGAAGATCTCGGGGTAGCACGAGGCATCGAACGGACGAGCCCAGACCGGCACGGAGGAACACAGACGCAAGGAGCCTGGCGAACACCCGAGAGTCTCCGCCCTACTCGGGGGTTGCTGTACGCGCCGGTTATTTTTCCGGTGTCTCGGTAATCCAGGTCGGATCGAAGGCGGCGTGCTTGATAGAAGCGCCCGCGTCTTCCTTGAACGAGTAGGTGACGTGAATGCGCCCGTCCGCGCCTTGGATGACGCAGGGATAGGCATAGCTGCCCTTGCCCGGTTCCGTTCGATCAACGTGACGCGACCATTTCCATGTCTGCCCTTCGTCGTCGCTCATCATGACGGCCAAGGTGTGACGGCCAGTCTCCGAGTCGTTGTAGGCCATCACCCAGCGTCCATCCTTCAGCCCACAGACCGCGAGACTGGAGCCGGGGTTAAAGATGTCCGTGTCCTGCGCGAAGGACCACGTCTCGCCGTTGTCCGAGGAAGTGCTGATCATGGCGCGCATCGGCAGTGCGCCGCTGTCGCGCATGTAGGCCACAAGCGTGCCGTCGCGTTTCGCGGCAACGGTGGGTTGAATCGGCCCAAGGCCCACAATCGGCTTGCTGGGCCGCCACGTCTCGCCTGCATCGTCGGTAATCGCCATCAGCGACGTGTTGAACCCATCGGAGTATAGCGGCAGCAGGATACGGCCCGAGGGCAGCACCACGGGCACGGTGCGCGTCATCCATCCCGTCTCGCACTTGAACTGGTCTTTCGTGGCTTCCTTGAGCATACGCGGGTACGGCAGGGCATACTCCGACCACATGCCCTCTTCGGGCATGAGTTCGTCGAGTCCGCGCTTCATCGTATCCGCGAACTCCTCTCCTTGCCGAAGGAGGATGACGTCCTGCCAGGCCCATACGGGCGCGCCATCGCCTTCGAAGTCGGACGCGCGCCGGTACTTCAGCAGCGACAGTTCCCATCGATGCCCCTGCACCGCAACCCAGAACAGCCACAACCTATTCTGCGGGTCGATGAACAACACTGGGTTACAGTCGGGGAAGTTTGGCGTGTCCGCCATGAGGAACGGCTCGGTCCATGCTGCTGCACCTTTCTTCAGGCGCGCCCCCATGATCCGCACATCGTCGGCCGTGCGCTCGCCGGACCCTTGAAACCAACAGGCCAGCAGATCGCCGTTGGGACATGCCACGATGCTGCTCCCGTGGACGTGCTTGTCTTGCTCGGGGAAGATGAGTTCGGCTGTGGAAGGCGCCGCGGCGCCGGCGGCGAGTGATGTCCCCATGATGAGAATGATTGCCGCCTGAAGAAGTGTACGCATGAATCCGCTCCCGGTTTACGACTCCGTTTCGCCCTGCAACTCGATGACGTGCGGTTCAGCCACCGCGTCGCCGCATGACATCATCATACACATCGGACAACGCGTCGGCATGCCTGCGCACGTCGAACAACTCGACTGCTCGCGCACGGGCGCGCGCCCCCAGATCCTCCCGCAGCGAAGGCTCCAACGCCAAACGGCGTATCGCCTGGTAGAGCGCGAGGAAATCGTTCGGCTGAACCAGCATCGCGGCGTCGCCCGCGATCTCTTCTATCGCGCCGCTCAACGTCGTGACTGTCGGGATGCCGCAGGCCATGGCTTCGATGAGCGACATGCCGAATTGTTCCTGCCACTCGTCGGAGGCGATGCTTGGAAAGGCGAAGACGTCGGCGCTGCGAAACATATCGGGCATGC
>JBAZRU010000109.1:0-13851 GCA_041662805.1 Candidatus Hydrogenedentales bacterium
TACAAGTTGCTGGGTTGCGGGGAAAGTTAAGGCGCGGCTGTTTTCGCATTTCGGATGCTCTGCGAGCGTTGATGAGTTGAAACCCGCAACGACTAGTTGACGCCAGCTCAGGATAATGGGTTGTCCGGGCGGGCGGTATTGGGGTGTTTCAGCGGGAGGAGCAAGCTGCAATTATGGCCATGGGGGCTACGCGAGCGATCCTGCGCGGCAAGCCGCGTACATTCCACACCGGGGTCTTCTCCCCCAAGAGCGATATCCTTGCTACTGTCGTTTCGTGCACTGGGGCGAGCCATGCCCAACGACGCACGCGAGAGCGCATTTCTTCATACAGGCCCACTGGCGCGAAAACAAGGAGGTTGGAGCATGTTTGAGCAGATTCGGAAGCGCGACGGGGGCCTTGAGAAGTTCTATCCGGAGAAGATCACACACGCGATTTACAAAGCGGCCGTGGCGTGCGGCGGCCAGGACTTTTCGCGGGCGGAGGAGCTTTGCCGCGAGGTTGTTGCGTTGGCGGAGGAGCGGTACCCGGACCGCATCCCGGACGTGGAGCAAATCCAGGACCTTGTCGAAAAGGCCCTGATTGAGAGCGGCCATGCGCGCACCGCGAAGGCCTACATTCTGTATCGCGAAAAGCGGGCCGGGGCGCGCAACCTCAATGCGCTGATCGGCGCGACCATTCAGATGTTCTCCGATTATCTCGGCGACAACGACTGGCGCATCAAGGAAAATGCCAACACGCAGAAGAGCATTAACGGACTGAACAATTACGTGCGGGAGTTCTTCACGAAGAACTATTGGCTGCACGAGGTGTATCCGGTTGATGTGCGCGAAGCGCACGAGAATGGCGACATTCATATACACGACTTGGGGTTTCTGGGTCCTTATTGCGCGGGATGGGATCTGCGCCAACTGTTGATGCTGGGATTCGGCGGGGTGCCGGGCAAGGTGGAAAGCAGGCCGGCGAAGCACCTGCGCTCGTTCCTGGGTCAGATCGTCAATTCGACGTTTACGACGCAAGGCGAGACGGCCGGCGCGCAGGCCTGGTCAAGCTTCGACACGTACTGTGCGCCGTTCATCCGGTACGACGGGCTGACGTATGCGCAGGTCAAGCAGAGCCTTCAAGAGTTCATCTTCAATATCAATGTGCCGACGCGCGTTGGATTCCAGTGCCCGTTCTCGAACCTCACGTTCGACATTACGGTTCCGAGGGCGTTGCGCGATCAGGCCGTCATTATCGGCGGCGAGTTGCGCGAGGCGTCCTACGGGGACTTTCAAGAGGAGATGGACCTCTTCAATCGCGCCTTCTGCGATGTAATGATGGAGGGCGACTCGAAGGGGCGCGTGTTCACGTTCCCGATACCGACGATCAATATCACGAAGGACTTCAAGTGGGACTCTCCGGCGGTGGATGCGTTCATGCAGGTCACGTGCAAGTACGGCATTCCCTATTTCGCCAACTACGTCAACTCCGATTTGTCGCCGGAAGACGCGATATCCATGTGTTGCCGTTTACGCCTGGACACGACGGAGCTGCGCAAGCGCGGCGGCGGCCTGTTCGGCAGCAATCCGTTAACGGGGTCGGTGGGCGTGGTGACGATCAACCTTCCACGAATCGGATACCTGTCGAAATCGCGCAAGGAGTTCTTCGAGCGTTTGGAGATCATGGCGCAAGTCGCCAAGACGTCGCTTGAGATCAAGCGGAAGATTATCGAGCACCAGACGGAGCGCGGGCTGTATCCGTACTCGGCCCACTATCTCGGACAGAGCAAGATTCGGACGGGCGAGTATTGGCACAACCACTTCAGCACGATCGGCATCGTGGGCATGAACGAAGCCCTTGAGAATCTGATGGAGACGGATATCGGATCGCCGGAGGGACAGGCCTTCTCGATGGAGGTGATGGAGTTCCTTCGGAATATGCTTGTGAAGATGCAGGACGAGACGGGCCACGTGTATAACCTTGAGGCGACCCCCGCCGAGGGCACGGCCTACCGGCTGGCGCGGCTCGACCGTCAGAAGTATCCGAATATCAAGGCAGCGGGCAACGGGACGCCGTACTACACGAACTCGACCCAGCTTCCGGTGGGGTACACGCACGATCTGTTCGAAGCGCTGCAATTGCAGGACGATTTGCAGTCCGCTTATACGGGTGGGACGGTGCTTCACGCGTATCTTGGCGAGAGCATCGACGACGCCGAGGTGTGCAAGAGTCTGCTGAAGAAAGTGTTCACGCAGTTCAAGCTTCCGTACCTATCGATTACGCCCACGTTCAGTATTTGCACGACCCACGGCTACCTTCGCGGCGAGCAATTCGAATGCCCGACGTGCGGAGACAAGACGGAAGTGTGGTCGCGGGTGACGGGGTACCTACGGCCCGTGGCCAATTACAATGACGGCAAGAAGGCGGAGTATTTCGAGCGCACGAAGTTTACGCTGTTGGAGACGGAGAATACGGCGTTGGAGATGACGCACCGGTGAACATCGCGGGAGTGGAGAAATGCTCCCTTGTCGACTGGCCAGGCAAGATGGCCGCTGTCGTCTTTGCGCCCGGCTGTAATCTGAATTGCCACTATTGTCACAACCGCGAGTCGCTGTGCGGTTCGCCGCAACTCATCGACCGGGATTCGGTGCTGACGCTGCTTGAGGAGCGCCGCGGCTTTCTCGACGGCGTCGTCATCAGCGGCGGCGAGCCGGCGCTTCAGGTTGGGCTTCCGGTCTTCATCGATTGCGTGCGCGACTTGGGTTATCCCGTCAAGCTGGATACGAACGGGACGCGCCCCCGTGTATTGGAATCGCTTCTGAACAGTGGCCGATTGAGCTTTGTCGCCATGGACATCAAGGCTCCGCGGGCGAAGTACGATGAAGTTTGCGGGGTGTCCGTCGACCAGGAAGCAATCGACGACAGCATTCGGGCGATTTTGCGCAGCGGGGTGGCGCATGAATTCCGGACAACGGTGTTGCCTCGGTTCACAGAAGAAGATATTCTCGAGATGGCCGAGCGGGTGACGGGCGCGGAACGATACGTGTTGCAGCCCTGCCGTTCACCCAAGGGCGCGCCGATACTCGAGGCGTATCGAACCATTCGCGGCATGGGCGAGCCTTCGCTCCTATCCGAGCGGATGTCCCGCCAGGTGAAACGGTGCGAAGCTCGCGGTATGATTCACGCGCCCATGGCCGTGTAGTTCGCGACGCAGCACCGCAGGCTGGGCCGACCGTAAACTCCAACGCACATCGAGGGGGGTAGAACCGTGGCTGAATCCGTTGTGGCAGTCCTGGACGTTGGCAAGACCAACAAGAAGGTCAGCATTTACGATCGGGCGTTCAATGTCCTGGCCGACGAGCGGACGCCCATCGAGCCGTACATGCTTGGCGATATCGAAGTCGAGGACACGGATCGGCTACTGAGCTGGTTTCGCGATGCGTTGAAGCGGCTTGCGAAGAAGTACCGCATCGAATCCATCGCGATCACTACGCACGGGGCGACGTTCGCCGTCTTGGACGCGGCCGGAAAACTTGCGCACCCCGTCATTTCGTACACGAGCGCGCGAGGGGCCGAGGTGCAGGAGGAGTTTTACGAGGTCTTCGGATCGCGGGAAGACTTGCACCGGAAGACATGCACGGCGGACATTGGTTTCTGCAACATGGCGAAGGTGCTGTACTTCATCAAGACGCGCTTGCCGGAAGCGTACGCGCGGTGCAACCATGGACTTTTTTACGGCCCGTATCTTGGGTATGAGTTGACTGGGCAGATGGGACTTGAACCCACGTTTCCCGGCAATCACACGTACTTCTGGGACTTCGCCGGCCATACGTGGAGCGACGTGGCGCGCGCGTTAGGCGCGGACCGCTTGTTTGGCCTGCCGATGCAGGCACCATGGGAAACGCTCGGGACCGTGAAGCCGGAACTGGCCGCGGAATGCGGGTTGCCTTCCGACAGCAAGGTGACGATAGGCATTCATGATTCCAATGCGAATTTCTTGCCGTATCTTGCGAAGGGGCACGACGATTTCTTGCTGAATTCGACGGGGACATGGTGCGTATTGATGCGCAATTCCGCAACGGACCGGCTGACCGACGAGCAGATACGCGCGCGGGTGTTCTTCAATCAGGACGTGTTGGGGAGGCCCGTGCGCACGTCGCTGGGCACGCTTGGGATGGACTATGACACGTTCGATGCCATAAGCGGAGTGAAGGATGCGGCTGACCGGGAGGCCACGAGGCGCGTGGTGGCGGAGCGCAAGGTATTTGTCATACCCGGCGTGTTGCCCGATGCGAGCGTGTACCCGAATTCGCCGGCGCGCGTAATCGTGGGAGAGAACGAATACCTGCTTCGCGATCTGAAGAAGGGTACGCCGTTTGCTCCGTTTACGGAGCTTGGGCAGGAGTATCGCGCGGCGCTCAATCTCGGGCTTGCCGTGACAACGGCCGAGTTGCTGAAGTGCTGTGGGCTCTCCGAAGGGACGTGGGTGTTCACGGAAGGCGGCTTTGCGAAGAATCGTGTCTATTGCCAAGCGTTGCAGGCGCTGTGCCCAAAGCAACAGTTCGCATTGACGACGGTGAAAGAAGGCACGTCGTTCGGCGCGGCGATCACGGCGTGGATGGCCGCGACGGGCCGGAGTCTTGAGGAGATCGGAGAAGGCTTTTCGATTGAACGGGCTCCGGTCGAGCCGGACGATTTTGGAGATATCGAGGCGTATCGCGAAGCCTATCTGCGGCACACGCGCGGGTAGGAGGATTACTCGGCGGGATTCGGCGAGGCATCGGATTCGGGCAAATAGACTTTGATCGTCTGAGCACCCACTAGGAGTGAGAACCGCCTGATCGCGGTAGTCGTGATCTCAGATCCTGCGCGCATCAAGAACCGTCCATTAGAACCGAAGACGTCCTCGGCAAGCGTCATCCCCGGACGCAAAACCAGCACCGGAACGGTGAGTACTTTTCGTTTTTCCGGAAGCGGTTGGGCGCTGAGTTGATTCAAGTACTCGAAGGCGTATGCGATGAGATCGGGATCATAGGCTTTTCCAGACTGTTCGCGCAGATGCTCCCGCCCGGCCTTGTTCGGCTCGCCGGGAGGGAGATGCATGCAAAAGGTGTCCAGACCGTCGCACATTCCGATGATACGCGAGCCCTGGGGAATGTACTCCCCTTGTTTCATGGAAGGAAAGCCGGTCCCGTCATACCTTTCGGCATGGTTTTCGATGAATTCGACAACCCTCGAAGCGGAAGGGATTTCGCTGAGAAGCATGGCGCCCAGCGTGGGATAGCGCGTATAGACGATGCGGTCTTCGGGAGATAGACCCCATGGGGGTTTCATGCGTACGGAGTCGGGCATGCCGAATTGGCCGATATCGTGAAGGAGCGCGGCAATCTCGATGTCTCGGACGACGTCCGCATGAAGGCGCATTCTTCGGGCGATCCACGCCGCCATATCCCCAACGCGTACGGCATGGCTGCCTTTTGCCTGGCCGACCTGCTCCATTAGGTTCGTGAGCACGCGGACGGATCCGACGAAACCCTGTTCGAGTTCCTCCTTCTTGCGTTCGAGGTCTTCGATGCTGGCTTGGAAGGTCTTGGATACCGCTTCAAGCTCGGAACGAAGGGCCGTTGTGGCCCTGCCGATGTCGTTAATGACCGAATCCGTACTTGCGCCGACGGCAGCCTGAGTCTCAGCCATGCGCCGATCGAGATAGGCACGGGCCTTGACCGCGAAGATCTCGTAGTCGAAGGGTTTGAGGGTTAGATCGGTTACGCCACGCATTAAGAGGTCAGCGGTCAGCTTCGGCTCTACAAGGGCCGTCATCACAATGACAATGGGGCGGGGTTGAATTGCGGAACTCAGAAGATTTGTGACAAACCGGTGACCGTGAAGCCTGGGCATCCGCAAATCCGAGACAACCAGGTCATAGCGCCTTGCGCGCAGTGCATTTTCCGCTGCAACACCGTCTTCGGCCTCGTCGCAGCGGACGTTGACCTCGCGCAGCGCGCGAATCACGAGTGTTCGAACGTCCGTGTCGTCGTCCACGATTAAAGCGCGAAAGGTCTGACCAAGCTCAGCCATGTGGAGTTGTCTCCCACACTTTGGACCGTTGAGAAAGCGATAGCCCGCAGTGATGCGGTTCGGGGCAATCTTCAAATGGCACATGGCACTTGAGCAATGCGCCGGACTATGTCACGCGTACCAGTATACACGCCTTCGTGGAATCAATCACGACTTGGCGGGTGTGCGTCAGGAAGGTGGGAGTGGGCGTTTCGGCAAGAGAATCGACAAGTGAATTGGAAATGTCCACTTGCAGATTGGCTCTTGTCCAGCTTGTGCTTGTCCAAGAAACACAGATTGTGTGGCATCAGCTTCCTTCTTTACGCCGAAGCGTTACGCCCGTTAGCCGTAGGTTGCAGCGCGGAGTCGTCAAGACGAAGCGCCGCTACCTACGGGACCGATGGGATTTCCTTCGTCAACCCGGAAAGGGTTGTGGCCTCGTCCTCACGTCCTCCCGGGAACGCCCATCTCCCGATTGGCCTCTTGCAACCACAGGCGAAGGCCGCAAGCCCTTCAGGCTTGCCGCTGCTGAGGCGATCGTGATCCCTGGGTAGCCCCGCCTTCGCTATCGCTTCGGCGGGTCAACCCAGGGCTTAGGAGTCGTAACCTCTATCGAGGTAAAGAGGCAAGACCAGCAGCGTAAAGAGGTAAGACCAGCAGCGCGGCACAAGGCCGGGTCTTACGCGCAACCTCGCGGCAAAGGCGAAGCCGGATGCTCGGCACAAGGTCGAAGGCGGCACCCAAAAGCAAGGACATCTGGAGACTGTATCTGGCCCGCGGTTCCCACTTTCCTGACGCACACCCCGACTTGGCTGTCAATGGCTCTTTGGTACCGGACATTGCAGGGTTCGGTTGTGGGTAGTGGGTGAGTCACCCGCGGACGTTTCGGCGAAACGTCCCTACCTCGTTGGTGGCCTGCGGACATTTCGGCGAAACGTACCTACCTGGCTGATGGCGAAACGTCCCTTGGGCGGGAAGGTGGATGAGGGAGGGCGGGGATCACTTGTGCGGTTGTGGTTGGTCCGCGGGCACGTGGGCCGGGGCTGCCTGGTGGGGGGCTTCCCAGGCTTGCCCTTGGTCTTCCCAACTGCGCGAGACGTAGTCGGGCATGAGCATGCCGAAGAGAATCAGCAGCCAGAAGAAGCCGCCGCCGACAAAGACCCAGGTCAGCCGGGAGCTGTACTTGACGTTCATGAAGAAGAGGACAATAACGACCGCTTTCGCGACGGAAATGGTCATGGCGACCACGGGGTTCAAGGAGCCCATGTTTACGAAGGCCGCGATAATGGTCAGGGCCATGAGGACGGCCAGGGCGACGGCGGCTTTCATATACACCGTTGGAGGAACAACATGGTGAGACATATTGGGAACGAAGCTCCTTCGAATTTGGGCGAGGCCGGGTTTAGACGTGTCGATGAACCAAATAGAGCAAGGGGAACAAGAACACCCAAACGATATCGACGAAATGCCAGTAGAACCCGATGAGTTCCACCTTCATGAAGCGTTGAGGGGTGAAATAGTCGCGGTACGCCAGGACGATCAGCCAGATGAGTAGCCCAGCTCCGATGACCATGTGCAGGGCGTGCATTCCGGTCATGAAGAAGTACATGACGAAGAAGAGCTGGCTATGGGCTTGACTGACGTCGGGCCAGAGGGCGCTGTGAATGATGAAGCTGGGGCCGGGGATAAGGTGATGATCCCACTTGGCTTTGTATTCGAAGTACTTGACGACCAAGAAGGTGAGGCCCAAACCCAGCGTGAGAAACAAGAAGCCGATCAAGCGCTTCTTCTTTCCGGTCTGCGCGGCGTGGACCGACAGGGCCATGGTGAGACTGCTGACGAGAAGTACCACGGTATTGAAGGCGCCCAGGTAGATGTTGAGCTCTTCGCTTCCGGCGGCCCAGGCTTCGGGATACTTGAAGCGATAGACGAGGTAGGCCGCGAAGAGGCCGCCGAAGAACATGATTTCCTGCGCCAAGAAGAGCCACATTCCGAGGACGGCAGATTCGGTCTGCTGCTCCATGTCCTCGAAGTGATGGGCTACAAGGCTATCCGTACTGCTCGACACGTGCTACCCCTCCGTTGAATAGGCGTATGCTTCTTCGACCACAATGGGCCGGCCTTCGTCGAAATTGAAAGTGGACGGCGGCGACGGCACCTGCCATTCGATGCCTTTTGCGTTCCAGGGATTGGGACCGGCCGCGGGACCTTTCACGAGCGACCACGAGAAGTAAAGCACGGGAAGGAGATATCCGATCCCGAGCACGGACGCTCCCGCGGTAGACATGACGTTGAGAACTTGGAATTCCTGGGCGTACTCATGGTAACGGCGCGGCATGCCCAAGTAGCCGAGGATGAACTGGGGAAAGAACGTGAAGTTGAATCCGATGAACACGAGGACCGCGGCCACGATTGCGATGTTTTGCGGATACATTTTGCCGGTCATCTTGGGCCACCAGAAGTGCATGCCGCACAGGAATCCCATGACCATTCCGCCGACCATGACATAGTGGAAGTGAGAGACGACGAAGTAGGTGTCGTGGAAGTGGACGTCCACGCCCATCGAGCCCAAGAAGAGGCCGGTCAGGCCTCCGATGGTGAACAAGCCGAGGAACCCGAAGGCGTATATCATGGGCGCTTCGAAGGTGATTTCGCCCTTGTAGAGGGTAGCAGTCCAGTTGAACACCTTGATTGCCGAGGGAACGGCGACGAGGAAGGTCAGCAGGGAGAAGACCATACCCGCGTAAGTGGATTGGCTGCTCACGAACATGTGATGCCCCCAGACGAGGAAACCGATGATCGCGATGGCCAGACTGGAAAATGCGATGAATTCGTAGCCGAAGACGCGTTTGCGCGAAAAGCAGGTGATGACTTCGCTGATCACGCCCATGCCGGGAAGGATCATGATGTACACGGCGGGGTGCGAATAGAACCAGAAGAGATGCTGAAAGAGGACAGGGTCGCCGCCGAGTCTGGGATCGAAGATGCCGACGTGAAATATGCGCTCAAGTCCAACCAACAGCAAGGTAATGGCGATGATGGGAGTGCCGAGAATCTGAATCAGGCTGGTCGCATAGTGCGCCCAAATAAAAAGGGGCAAGCGGAACCAGGTGAGGCCGGGTGCGCGCATCTTGTGAATCGTGACGATGAAGTTGAGGCCCGTCAGAATGGACGAGAATCCGGCAACGAACGCGGCGGAAACTGCCAGGAAGACTTCGGTCTTGGCGTAGGTGCTGCTGTAGGGGGTGTAGAAGGTCCAGCCGGTATCCACGCCGCCAGAGATCAGGGCGTAGATTGCGAGCGCGCCGCCGAAGACATAGAGATACCAGCTCAGGAGATTGATCTTGGGAAACGCGAGGTCTTTGGCGCCGATCATGATTGGGACCAGGAAGTTGCCCAAGACCGCCGGAATGGACGGGATCAGGAAGAAGAAGATCATGATGATCCCGTGGAGCGTGAATACTTTGTTGTAGGTGTCCGCGTCGAGTACATCGCCTTTTGGCGTTAGAAGCTCAAGGCGGATAAGACCGGCAAAGAATCCGCCTGCCGCGAAGAACACGGAGATGGAGAGCAAGTACAGTATGGCGATGCGTTTGTGGTCGGTGGTCAGCAGCCACGAAGCGAGCGTGGTCTTGACGTTAAGATAGTTCTTTCGCGCGGGCAGCGCGGATTCGGGTGCGATTGCGATAGTGCTCATGACTGACTGCCACTCTTCTCGTCGCTTTTCAGCGACTTGATGTAGTTGATTAGGGTGAACAAATCCTGCTCTTTAATCTGGTTTTGGAACGTGGGCATCAGGGGCGGATACCCGGCGACGAGCTTGGCTTGGGGATTCAAGATCGACTCGCGGATGTAGTTGTCGTCCACGGTGATCGTTTCGCCACTTTGCAGCGAGACGGTGGAGCCATAGACTCCGGCCAGCACGGGCCCTCGGGGCGTTTGGCCCACGTGGCACGTCACGCACCCTAGTTTTGCGAACAGCTTTTCGCCGGAGGAAGCAGGGGCGACGGCAGTGGTCAACTCGCCGGCGAGCCAACGTTGATAGTCTTCGGGTTCCATGACGACGACGCGTCCCACCATGCGGGAGTGGTCGGTGCCGCAGTATTCGGCGCAGAACAGATGGAAGACACCGGTCTTGGTCGGTTCAAACCACATGTTCGTGTAGCGGTTCGGAAGGACGTCCTTCTTGATACGGAACGCCGGGATGAAGAAGCTGTGAATTACGTCTTCCGAGGTCATGGTGAGTTTGACGGCCTGACCGCGGGGAACGTGCAATTCGTTTATCTCTCGTTTGCCGTTTGGATGCTGAATTTTCCACATCCACTGCTTGCCGGTGACCAAGACCTCAAGGCCCCCCTCGGGGACTCTCGCGATTTCGAAGTAGACGACCGCCGACCAAACGAAGATGGCCAGAGCCATGATCGTGGGAACGATAGTCCACGTGAGTTCCAGAGCCTTGCTATCTGGACCCTCCTGGTGACGATTGACCTTGGCCCCCTTGCGGTATCGAATAGCAAGAAAGGCGACCATCAGGACCACGGCAAGGAAGAAGAATACGCTCAAGCCCGTGAGGACGTACAAGAGCAAATCCACCTTGGGAGCAATGGTCGATGCCGATTCTGGGATTATTGAAATATTCATGACAACGCTCTACAACACCTTCGTTATCTGCAACCCCACGTGACTGATCGCATACCTGTTCGTGCCTTGGTTCATCACTATCACCTTGAAAGCGCGGGCTTAACCGCCGTCGCATTGCTGGCCTCGTCGCGGCGTTTTCGCCGTCTTTCCTGCCACAAGAGTCCGCCGACCAGCGCCGAAATCGCGAGCACGGTCGCCACGGCCGTAAGCCGCAGCACGCGCATAATCACAAGTCCATACGCTCCGGAAGCCGGGTCGTACTTGTAGCACAGGAGCAAAACGGCGTCCGCGAGGGATCCGATCTTGCCTTCGGAAGCATCGACCAGACCCAGCCGGAGATCCGACTCGGGATAGTCAATTCCATAGAAGTAGTGCGAGACCTTGCCGTCGGGCGTCAGGAGCATGATTCCGCTGCCGTGGGCATACTGGTCCACGCCGGGAAGATACTGGAAACGAAAGCCGACCGTGTCGGCGAGCTTCAGGATGTTCTCCTGATTGCCGGTGAGGAAGTGCCATCCGGACGCGCCCGAGGCTGTATCCTTGTAGTGCTCAAGCATGTTCTTCTTTTTGAGGATGGCCAACTCGTGTGTTTCTTTTGGGTCGAAGCTCACCGTCAGCACCTGGTACTGGTCGCCGATGGTGAAGGGGATCTTGTTGAAGGCGGCCAGCATGCCTTGGAGGACTTCGCCACAGAGCATGGGGCACTCGTAATACACGAGCGACAGCACCACGGGCTTTCCGTTCATCAGGTCCGCGAGCTTCACGGTCTTTCCACTTTCGTCCGTGAAGGTCAAGTCCAAGGGGACTTGTGCGCCGAGCTTCTGGTCGATTCCGACGTCGGGAGGCGCCGGCGCTCCGATGGTCTGTGCACTTGCGGGTAGCACAGCGAACAGCGCGGCGCACATGAACAAGCTCAGACGGAGCGTCCTGGATGCCGAAGGTCTCAAGCTGCTGTACTTCATGGGGTGCCTGCACTGGGCGCGGCGGCCGGTTGCGGCACTGGAGCGCTTGCAGTAGGCGCAGGCGCAGGCTTCTGACTTGGCGGTGGCGTCACCGCGGGCAGCGGGTCTCCAGGCTTAATGTGAAGAAGACCGCGTTGCGCCGTGAGATCAATTGCAAGCTCGACGGGGATATGGATTTTCTGCGCGTTCTTGTCTACCCAGCCGTAAGAAGTCGTAGCTTCCTTTTGCTCGGCCTGATATTTCGCGAGGTCCAGAGGGGGAATCGCTTGCAGGCGCGGTTCGGGCGGCAAGATGCGTTCCGTTCCCGCCAAGGATGGCAGCGCTTTGGCGGAGGAAGGCAACTTTTGTTGGAATTCGACGAACATCCACGCGGCGACAAAAGCACACGCAATGGTGATGACGGTCAGTACGGCCAGCGACCAGAAGACCGGCTTGCCTTTGACATCCTGGGTCTCATATCCCGGCCCATTGGAATTTGGAGAAGCGCCGTGATTCTTATGCATGTTCCACTGCCTCCTTGGCGTGGCCGTGAGTGCCCAGGGCTGCTTCCATGCGTTCGTCGTGAAGCGGGAGCAACGGGTACTTCTTTACTTGACCGAGAAACAACGCGAGCCACAGGCCGCCGATGGCTGCGTGGGCGGCGAAATCGAGAACGTGAATACCGAGTCGGTTGGGCGTGAAGGCCGGTTTGATGATCCAGAACACGTCGACGAACCGCGCAAGAAAGACCCATCCTGCCATGAAGACGAGTCCGCGAACCGAGCGCTTCACGCGCCGTTGAAACAGGATGAACATGGGCAACGCGAAGTTGAAGAGCATCAACACGAGCGCAACGAAATTGAGGCCGGGTCCGGTTCGGTGGAGGTACCAGGGAATTTCTTCCGGCAGATTGCCCGACCACGTGATCAGGTATTGGGAGAAGGACATGTAGGTCCAGAGAACCGTGAAAGCACACAACAGGCTTCCAAGGTGGTGGTAGTAGTCCACGCTCATGACCTTGGAGTGGGGCTCGCTGTCGGCCACTTTGGACAGGAGGATAACCGACAGGGCCAACGCGGCCAGCCCTTGGCCTACGATGAAGATGGGTGCGTAGATGGTGGAGAACCATTCCGGCTCGAGCGTCATGCCCCAGTCGGTTACGGCAAAGGTCACGACCAAGACTTGGGCCACGAGTCCGGGGCCACTGATCCAGCGGAGGTGCAGGGTGCGCGCGGGGTTTGCATCTTTGTCTTGGGCGTGCGACCAGCGGTTGAGAAAGAAGGCAAGCAGCAGCCAGACCGCGAAGTAGATGAGGCCTCTCACGCGGAATCCGGTTACATTGAGGAATGCGGCCTTGGCCATGACGACTTCGTGATGGGCCAACTCGCCGCCCGGGGCCCAGGGGTAAAGGATGTAGACGCCGAACAACCAGATGGGCAGGAACAGCAGAAACATGACAGGGAGGATTCGTGTGCCCGCTTCCAGGAAGCGTTGGATCATGAATCCCCAGCGCCCGGCGACCAAGTGGTGGAGCATGAGGAGCGAAAGACAACCGAGGGAGATTCCGTTCCAGAGCATAAACGCATAGAGATAGGATTGGAAGAATTGGGCCTTGCCCGAGATCAGCAGGCCAAGCAAGGAAACAAGCAGGCCCACACCACAGGCAATGACCGCCTTTTGCCGCAGGCTATCCAGCTTTGGGTAATTCATTGTTGATGTCCGCCTTGAACAGTTCCATGGGTCGCGGCCGCGTCCGGTTCGGACTGCGGTTTCAGTAGTTTCTCCAACTCCGCTTGCGGGACATCCGCGAGGGAGGCGTTCTGGCTCAATTGCAGCGCGCGAATATAGGCGACGATTGCCCATCTATCTTGCGGGGTGATCCGGGAGGCGTAGCTATACATGACGCCGAAACCGTTGGTGATCACGTCGAAGAAGTATCCGGGAGGCGCTTGGCGCAGCCGGTCCTGGTGGTAGTTTCCGGCGAGCTTCATTTCGCGCTGGACGATCATGCCACGCCCGTCGCCGGTCTGGCTATGGCAGGGCGCGCAATAGATATTGAAGCGTTCCTGGCCGCGCTTCAGGATATCCTTGGTAATCTCCATGGGGAACACAGGGGAATCGACGCCGTTGATCTTCCCCGTCGTGAACAGAATGTCGTAATCGCTTGCATTCGCTTGGCCGAATTGCACGGTGCCTTCCGGTATCGCCTGCGAGGAGGCCCCGCTGGCGTAG
>JBAZRU010000110.1:0-13756 GCA_041662805.1 Candidatus Hydrogenedentales bacterium
CCCGCGCCGATGTTGTCGCCGCTGTCCATGAGGCAGACGGTGCCGGCGATTTCGCCTGCGCGGCGGACGGCTTCTTCGACGCCGGGCAGGGCGGCGTTGAGTTCGTGGCGTTTGTCGAAGATGAAGGATGCGAGGCGTTTGGTTTCGGCTTCGGCGCGGGGGTGGTCGTTGTCGGTGGTGACCATGACGGAGACGCCCATGGAGGGGACGTCGGCGTAGATGTAGCCGGGGGCGACGGACACCGACAAGACGCCGGGGAGCGCGGCGGTGCGTTCGAGTTCGCGGAGGATTTCGGCCATGGGGCCGGCGCCGGTGTATTGCCGCCAGATGTGGATGAGGAGGGGCAGTTTGCAGTGGGCCTGGGTGGGCCGGATTTCGCCGCGCACCATGCGGGCCATGAGCCAGGCGCATTCGATGCCGCGGTCGCGTTGGTCGACGTGGGGGTAGGTGCGGTACGCGACGGTGATGTCGGGCAAGGCGGCCATGGGCGTGGCGATGTTTGCGTGCATGTCGAGGGAGACGATCAGGGGCGTGGCGTCGCCGATGGCGGTGCGCACGCGGCGGATGGTTTCGCTGTCGGCACTGGGGTGTTGTTCGCTGACCATCGCGCCGTGGAGCGCAAGGAGGACGCCGTCGAGGGGGGCGGCGTCGCGCAGGCTGGCGACGAGTTCGTCGACGATGGTGTCGTAGGCGCTGGCGGCGATGGGGCCTTTTGGTGTGGCGGATGCGGCGAGAAGCGGGACCATCTCGATGCCACATTCTTCGCAGCCGGCGATGAATCCGCCGAGTTCGTGGTGTGCGTCGCGCCACACGGGGATGAGGTCCGGGCCGCGATGGAGGAAGCCTTCTTCGAAGTTGCGGTAGGTCGTGAGGTCGGTGGAGAAGGTGTTTGATTCGTGGAGGAAGCCGGCGATGGCGATGCGCATGGTGAGTGAGGACTTTGGGCGGTCGTGAGTTATGGGTTATTGGTGGGGAGATTGTAGATCGGGAAGAAGAGTAGTCAGTAGTCAGAAGTCGGGAGTCGGGAGTGGCGCGGGGCAGTTGTAGGACCTATAGGACCTATAGGTCCTATACGACCTATGGGGACTGTGGATCAACTTTGGTCCTTTAGCCTTTGAGTTTTCTTAGGCTTAGGCTGGCGGCGTCTAGCGTTTGGTTGATGTCGACGTGGGTGTGGGCGGTGGAGAGGAACCAGATGCCGAAGGCGGTGAATTGGATGCCGTGGTTGTGCATGTCGCGCCAGAAGGTATCGAGCATGGCGGCGTCGCATTGGAGCGAGGTGCGGAAGTCTGTGATGGGGCGGGCGTCGCGCGGTGCGAAGGTTGTGCTGAATAGCGAATGGACGCCGCGTATGCTCAGGGGCACGCCTTCGTGGTGGCTGATGGCTTCGATGTCTTGCCACAAGCGTTGGCCCATGGCGTGGGCTTTGGCGAGTTCGGCTCCGCCGTTGGCGGTGAGCATTTCGAGCGCGGCGACGGTGCCGGCCATAGCAAGCGGGTTGGCGTTGTAGGTGCCCGCGTGGACGGTTTTGAATTCGCCGAAGAGTTTCATGAGATCGGCTTTGCCTACTACCGCGGAGACGGCGAGTCCGCCGCCCAAGGCCTTTGCGAGGATCGCGAGGTCGGGCGTTACGCCGTAGTGCGCCTGCGCGCCGCCGATGGCCACGCGGAACCCCGTGATGACTTCATCGAAGATGAGCACGACGCCGTGCTTGTCGCACAGCGTGCGAAGGGTTTCGAGGAATTCCTTTTGCGCGGGGATGATGCCGGAGGCGCACGCGAAGGGGTCGCAGATGACCGCGGCCATTTCGCGGCCGTGCGCCGCAAACGCTTTCTCCGTCAGCGCGGTGTCGTTCCATGGGCGCACGATCAGATTCGCCGCGTCTTCTTCGCATTGTCCGAGCGACGACGGGCGCAGGATGGGAGCGGCGGGCTTTCCGAGTTCTTCGCCGCGTCTTGGGGGGCACCACGCGATGGTGTCGAGCCAGCCATGGTAGTGGCCTTCGAAGCGGAGGACTTTCTTGCGGCCGGTGGCGGCGCGCGCGAGACGAATGGCTGAGTGGACGGCTTCCGAGCCGGTCGTGTTGAAGCGCACCATTTCCGCGCAGGGGACGTGCTGGACGATTAGCTCCGCCGCGCGCACTTCGAGCTCCGATTGCCCGGCGTAGACGAGGCCGCGCGCGGCTTGCTTCTTGATCGCTTCAATGACGGGTCCCGGCGTGTGCCCCAAGAGCATGGGGCCTTGGCCGAGGGCGAAGTCGATGTATTCGTTGCCGTCGACATCCCAGATGCGCCCGGCCTTGCCGTGCGAATAGAACAAGGGGATGGGTTCGGATATGGCGCGGACGTTGCTGTTTATTCCCCCGGGGATGATGCCGCACGCGCGTTCATACAACTCACTGCTCTTGTCGAATAGCATGGATCAGTCCTGTGTCTGTTGCCGCATGGCGTAGGAGCAGGCCACGGAAGCCGCCCCTAGCAAGAGCATAAACGTACCCACTCCCAAGGAGAGCGCGCTTTCGGCGAGCCTGGTTGTGAAGACAATCCCCAACACCAAGGTGGTACCCATCAAGGCTATTGTAACGCCGATGACGCGCAGGGCGATAGCCGCCGCGCCGCCTTCGGCCAAGCTCACTTTTTCGCGGGGCTTGCTCTTCAGGCCTTCGAGAAAGAGGGCGACGGTTTCCTGCTTGGCAACGGAATTGGGCACGAGCGCGCTTCCCGCGACGAGGCCTGCTGCCGTGGGCAACAACGTGATCCACGTCAGGTAGGGCACGGTCCTGAGGTATGCGAATCCGTCGAAGTAACTGCCCACGTAGGCGACGACACCGCACGTCGCGCCGAGCGCGAACCCGGCCAGCGCGCCTGCATTGGACGTGCGGCGCGACAAGAGTCCGGCGACCATCGGCAAGGCGACGGGGGGGAGCAGGGCCGCGAAAAGTTGGGCCATGTATTTGACGAGGTCTTCGAGTCCTTTTGCGCGGGCGAACAGCAAGGCGAGGAGCATCGCCAGCAGTCCGATGGCGATGGTTGAGAGGCGCGCGATGATCACAAGCGTTCGGTCGGAGGCGTGTTGCAGGAACACGCGCTTGATGATGTCGTTGGTGACGACGCTGGCGACGGAGTTGTAGTCGCCGGAGAGCATGGACATAGTGGCGGAGAACATGGCGGCGAGCATGATGCCCATCATGCCGACGGGCAGGAGAGTTTGGCAGAGCAGGGAGTAGACGTCGTTCGGGTTTTCGATGCCGGGTAGAAACACGCGTGCGGCAAGCGCGGGAAAGAACAAGAGCGGGGGAGAGATAAAGGTGAGCGCGGCGACGAGATAGCCGACCCAGCGGGCCTCTTCGTCGCTGCGCGCGGAATAATAGCGTTGCACGTAGGGCCACTTGGTGGCGAAGGTGAGCGCCAGGATGACGCCGAAGGATGCGAGCCACGGCCACGTGTAGTCGCCCGCGGTGATGGAGGAGAAGTTCTGGGGCAAGTGTTCGGAGATGGCCGTTGCTCCGCGTGCGCGCATCCATGCCAGCGGAATGAGCACGATGACTGCGATGCCCATGACGATGAACTGGATGAAGTCGGTGATGAGCACGGCCCAGAGTCCGCCCATGAAGGTGTAGGACAAGATGATGATGCCGCAGATGCCGATGGACCAGAGGACATCGGCGTCGCCTTCCGCGCCGATGCTCACGGCGACCATCGTTCCGATGACGAACAGTTTCAACGCATCGTCGAGCACGATGAGCGGAATGCCGAACCAACTGAAGCACTGTCGAAGCAGGGGGCTGTAGCGCGTCTCCAGGTATTCGACGGGGCTGGTCGTGGCGGCGCGGCGCCAGCGGGATGCGATAAAGATCGCGCTCAGAAGGCACCCCGGAACGGAGAGCCACCAGATGACGATGGCGACAAAGCCGTTCTCGTACGCGAGCGCGGAATAGGAGACGAAGGTGAATGCGCTGAAAGTGGTCATGTAGAGCGAAATGCCCGCGAGCCACCACGGCACTTGACGTCCGCCGCCGAAGAAATCGCGCAGGTTCTGCATGCGGCCCGCATAGAAGACACCTACGCCCAACAAGACAATGAAGAAGCCTGCAAGGATGACGTAGTCCGCTACAGCAAGTCCTGAGTTCACGGGCAACCTCTTTGGTTCTGGACGGGCGCGCGCGTCCCCCAGTCCGGTCACGTGCGATGCGGGGAACGATATAGGTTCGGAGCGATGAAAGACAAACGAGGAGGCGGGGGAATCGGACGGACTCGAGGCATCCGACTTGTGAATTGAGGGGCGGTGTCGCCGCTGCTGGATCGGATGGCGGGCAGTCACTATGATTGATTCGAATCGTGAACGCTATCAAACCGGGGATAATCAAATGCGCAAGAGTATTGCCGTTGCGTGGCTGGCCGTATTCGCGGGAATCGCCGCGGCTCACGCCCAGGAGGTTCGCAAGGACCGGAGCGTGCTGTATCCGTCGGAGGTGGTGGCGCACGTTCGCGAGAACGTGAACAGCCAGGCCTGGGCGGGAGTGGTGCGCGACCGCGTAGTGGAAGAAGCGGCGTTCTGGAAGGACATGAGCGACGACGATCTGTGGAAGCTCATGTTCGGACCGACGCTCGAACGTTCGTGGATGGTGTGGTCGAACGGATATTCGCCCGTAACCGGGAAACCGGTGCCTATGTACAACTGGGTGGCGGAAACGAAGGGACATCCGTGGAAGCTTCAAGACCCGACGAGCGGTGAGTGGTTTCCGAAGAACGACTTCAAGGCCTTCTACGACTCGGGCATCGACGAACATGGAATCTTCGATGCGAGCCGCGCCAACCGGGCCCTGCTGTTCAACACGGAACATCCAGAGCCGAGCGATCCATTGCACTTGTTCGGCGTCGACGACGGCACGGGGTACGTGAACGAGAAGGGCGAGAAATGGCGGTTCATCGCCGCGTATCTGATCTACGGGCAGTGGAAACAATCGGTCGTCGGAGGCATACGAATCTGCAGCGCGGCTTACGTGCTTACGGGAGAGCCGGTGTATGCGCGCAAGGCCGCGATCTTGCTGGACCGCGTAGCCGATCTGTATCCCAGCATGAATTTCGGCAAACAGGGCGTCATGTACGAAGGGCCGCCATCGGCGGGGTATGGGTCGACGTGGCACGATTCGTGTGAAGAGACGCGCGAGATGGTCATGTCCTACGACATGATGTTCGAGGCGCTGCGCACCGATTCGGAGTTGCTGGCGTTTCTTTCGAAGAAGGCCGCCGAGGTGGGGTTGCAGAATCCGAAGGCAACGTTTGCGGACATTCAACGGAACATCGAAGGCGGCATACTTCGCGATGCGCTGATTAATCAAGACCGCATTTATTCGAACTACCCGCGGACAGAGGTCGCCAAGGCCATCATCACATCGGTGTTGCAGGAACCCGAAGAGGCATTCTGGGCGATTGTCGATCCGATGCTGGAGAAGGCCACCGCCGTCGATGGCGTGACCGGCGAGAAAGGACTCGCGGGATACTCGTCGTTTACGATAGCCGGCTTGGCGAGTTTTCTTGCCGAGTATTCCAAGACGGACTCGGCATTCCTGACGCGCGCGCTTGAGCGGCAACCGCGCCTGCGCGACACGTATCGCTTCTTCATCGACACGATGTGCCTACAGCGGTACTACCCGTTGTCCGGAGACTGCGGCCATTTCGCGGCGTCGATTCCCAACTATGTGGGCATCAACTTTCTGAAACCCAGCGCCGACGCGAAGGGGTGGCCGAATTGGACCTTGCTGCCGCCATCGAGCTATCGGCTTCTGTGGAATCTCTACAAGGCGACAGGCGATGTTGCGTACGTGCAGACCCTGTACAAGGCAAACGACGGCAAGATCGAAGGGCTTCCCTTCGACTTCTATGGCGGCGATGCCGAGAAGTTTCGCGGCGACGTCAGTGAGGTAATCGCGCGGGAAGGGTCGTTGCTCGCGCTGCCGAGCGTCAACAAGCAGCAGTGGCACATGGCGATCCTGCGTTCGGGGAAGGGCGCGAACGAGCGAGCCCTGTGGCTCGACTACGACGCGGGCGGCGGACATGGGCACATGGACGGCATGAACCTTGGATTGTTCGCGCACGGGCTTGATGTCATGCCTGAGTTTGGGTATCCGCCTGTGCAATTTGGAGGCTGGGACTCGCCGCGCGCACGGTGGTACACGAGGACCGCCGCGCACAATACGGTTCTTATCGACGGCCAGAATCAGAAAGCGGGCGCGGGCGAGACGACGCTGTGGATCGACGGGAAAACGGTGCACGCGATTCGAGCGACGGGTCAAGCTATGACGGGGGCGGAACGCTACGAGCGCACCGCTTTGCTGATCGACGTGGACAATACGCGATTCTATGTAGTCGATGTGTTTCGCGTGCGTGGCGGCCACGAGCATACGAAGTTTCAGCAGAGTCATTTCGGCGCGATGAAGACGACGGGGTTGAATCTCTCGCCGGGCGAGGCCTTTGGCGAGAACGAGCAGATGCGGAACGCGAGCCTTGACCCCGCTGCGCAACCGGGCTGGAAGGCCGAGTGGGAGATCGAGGACCGGTACAAGCTGCTGCCGGAGCCAACAAAACTGGGTGTGAATTATTGGGACTTCACGGCGGGCGCATCCGCGGGAAGCGTGGAGGGCTGGATAGTTACCGGCTCCTACGATGAAAGCCGTGAAGACTGGATTCCACGCGTGATGGTCCGGCGACGAAACGAAGGCGACGCGCCGTTGGAGTCGACGTTTGTGTCCGTGACCGAGGCATGGAAAGACGCCTTCGGTATTCAGTCCATTCGTCGCATTGACGTGAAAGCGCCGGATGGCACGGTATTGGGCGACACGGAAACAGCGTTGGAGATCGTGCTTGCAGATGGACGGCGTGACCTTGTGTTGCTGCGCGACGTGGATCGCAGGGCGAATCAGGCGAATGCGCTGTTCGCGGAACCCGCAGTGGCGACAGATGCGGAACTGGCCGTGGTGCGTCTCGATGCCGATGGACGCGTTGTACACGCGACGATGAGTAACGGGGCGCGTTGTGCGGTGGGTTCTTTCACACTTCAAGCGGCGGCTGCGAGCAACGTGGCCGAGTACGATTCCAAATAGGGGGGATTCATGAAGATTTGCCGGTACCTTATCGAGAACGAAGAACAGCTTGGATTCTACTTCGACGAGACGATAGTTCCGTTGGATGAAGCCGCGGGCGCATACGGCGAGACGGTCGACGACATCTCGCTGGACCTTGGCGGCGGCATACTCGCATTGATGCCAGGCGGCGCGATGGCGGAGCCTGCTCACCGGTTGGCCGATTGGGTGGAGGCCCATGAAGACATCCGCGCGGCAATTGGTGTGCGCACGAGCGACGTTACGTTGCTTGCGCCGCTAGGTTCTCCATCGAAGATTCTCTTGCTCGCGGGCAACTACGCGGCGCACATCGAGGAAGAAGGGAAGGTCGCGCTCGAGCGCGCCGAGACGTTCCCGTATCTGTTCACGAAACCCGCGACGACAGTGAACCATCCCAACGCGCCGGTCGTTATCCCGAGCGTATCGCCGGACAGTATCGACTACGAATGCGAACTGGGCGTGATCATCGGCAAACGCGCGCGGCGTGTGAGCGAAGCCACGGCATTGCAGCATGTGGCGGGATACACGGTCATCAACGATATCTCCGACCGGCGCTACAAGCCATTTCCCGAGCGAAAGCCGCGCGAACGCGACGCCTTCTTCGATTGGATGCACGGCAAATGGCACGATGGATTCTTCCCGATGGGGCCGTGCATGACGTCCGCGCGCACGATTCCCGATCCGCAGCGGCTTGCGTTAACGATGCACGTGAACGGCGAATTGCGTCAGAGCGCGTCCACGGGGCACATGATCTTTCCTGTCGCAGCGCTGATTGAATTCATCACGCGGACAATTACGTTGGAACCCGGCGACATCATCGCGACGGGAACGCCCGCGGGTATCGGCATGACGACGGGGCGCTTCTTGAAACCCGGCGACACGCTGGACTCCGCCATTGAGGGGATTGGAATCCTCCACAACACGATGGCGGCGGATCCCAACTAGCCGCCGGCGGAGTAGCGCGTAGCGAGCACCTCAACCTCCTCGACGCGAGGGAGGGGATAGTCTTTGACGGTGAGCCCTTCGGTATCGAGGGATTCGATGGGGAATCCCGTCCAGAGTCCATCGACTTTCACCCGCGCAAAGGCTTGTGTGGAGGAGTCGAGCGCGGGCCATCCGCTCGCGGGCGCACCGGAAAACCCGATTCGCGCCTCGCTGCTCTTCGTCGCGGCGACGGAGACTTTCGCAACGGCGTTCTCAAATCCTTTGCCCTGGAACTGAAGGGTTGTTGCGCCGACGCTCATCGCTTGCCGCAGCGCTCCGTCTACAAGGTGAAGCACCGCGAAGGCGCCTTGAAAGCGAATGCCATCGATTTCCGCGGGCGTGTCGAAATCGTTGAGGGCATAGTAGACGCCGAATGAGGAATCGATCTTCACCGCGATAGTGCGCGGCCCGGCCGTCGCGACATCCAGTTGGACCGCCGTGGCAACAGGGAAGGTTGTGGCATCCACGCTCGGTTCGTGAAGCGCGATGAACGCGCTCGAAACGTTATCGCCTTCCCGGACCGCATCCACGTAACGCACCCTGCGTCCGGCTTCTTTCAGCGTGCGCTGCCCTGGCCCGTTCGATGCTTCCACGCGGTCACACGGAGACAACATCCACAGGCGGTACGCGCCTATCTTGTCGCGCCACGTTGCTTGCCACGCGGGTCCATCGGGTTTGGCAGCGCGTATGTCGCGCAGGCCGAAGATATCGGTAGTGGCAAGGCTTGCCCCGACCTGAGGAAGCGGCGGCTCGGGAGGCATCGAAACTCCAGAGAAGGTTATTGACGATTCCTCGGTGTCGCTGGCCGCGCAGTCGCTAAAGACACGGAAGGCATGCTTCCTCCCGCCGGTCAGGCGAAAAAGGTCCACGGCGAACGTGTACTCGTCTGGGCCTTTCACAAGAACGATCCGGCGCCGGTATTCGGAGCATTGGGCGTAGGCTCCGGATGTTGCTTCCACGACCGAGGCCACAGGCGATGTGGCCATGAGCACAAACTCGGGTTTGCGATCCTTGCCGCGTTGGGCCTCGTCGTCGACTACGACAAGATTGTGGCTCTCGGTCGTGTGAATCCATTTGTTCACGGGCATATCGCCCACGTAACCGAGATCGTCGAGGACTGCCCGGCCTCCCGCGTGATAGAAGATTGCGAGGTTGTCCGTATGCCGGTGCCCTCCCGCAGGATTGAACGGCATTGTGAGCGTGGCCGCGGACTTCGATTGGCCATGGCGAAGAATGGCGGTTTGCCACGCGGGAAAGCAGGTCTCCGGGAGCGGCAATCCGGTGTCTCTCTTCAGGCCGGCTTCGTCCAAGTTGAATAAGGCATACTCGGTCATGCTCGAAGCGGACAGGGCCGGGAGGGTGCCCGCGAACAGGTCGGGATACCGGGCAAGGCCCAATTGCACGATGCTGGTCGAAGGGCGCCCCTTTTTGTTCGTGTCGCTCAACGGCAGGTAGGCCCCGTCTGCCTGCAAACTCCAAAGCACGGCCCGATACATATACCGCAGCTTCGAATCCGTTGCGTAGTAATCCACGGGGGCGCGCCCGCTCGTTGCCGCATCGGGCCAGGTGAATCCATGCAGTGTCTCCGGGATTTCCAGCAATCCCGCGAGATACATGTTGTTGTACGAAGGGCTCTCGACGCTGAACCCGTCGTAATTGAACGAGTTGTCGCGCACCACTTCGTAGCCGCGCAACGCGGTCGCAGCCATCTGGGCTATGACGAGGCATTTGGCGACGGAGGCCATCGCCGAATAGACGCGCGGCGACTTGTTGTTCGCGCACTCCGCTTGGTCCGCGCCGCCGACATAGGGTTCCGCGCCGATGATGTATTCAAGCAAAAGGTCGCGCTCGACAATGCGCCGCTCCTCTTCGCTCCAGACTGGCTTGCCGTCAGCACCGGCAGCGGAGCATGTGAGATCGTAGGATTCCGAGAAGAAGGAAAGCCCGCTGACGCTGTCCGTGCTGGGATGCACGCGTCCAGCCCCCCAATAGTCGCGAAGCATGCTTGCCTTCTCCATCGAGTCCTTCGCGTACGCTTGCTCGCAGAGGTGACGTTTCCACTCAATGGGCAAAGACGTGTCGTGCCACGCCGCGTACATGGGATCGCAGTCGGCGTAGGTGTCCCAATAATCGCGGTAGGGCCAATTGCGGTAACACTTCGCGTAGCGGACGAGAATATCGCGCGTGGCCTGGGCATATCGGATGTCTTCGGTGAATGCATAGGCGAAGGCGGTGCAACGGGCGGCATCGCGCATGAATCCGATCTTCTTTTCGCGAATGTGCCCCGTGAAACTCACGTGAATGGGATGGCCCACCCAATGCCAGGCCAACTCACCGGAGCGGTCGTCCGGCGCGGCGCGCTCCGCATCGTTAAGGAAATACGTGACGCGCGTTCCAAGGCGCGGCAATTCCAGCGTGGCCGTCTCGGGGTACGCAGGGTCGGGATAGGTCTGTCCGCATTCGCCGCACGTAAGAATCTCGGGATCTTCATGCGACCACTTTACAAGAGGATGGCCGACAGCCTCCTGGCTCTTCACGCCCACGCATTTCGGGCAGGTGAACCCGTAGCCATGGGCCGGGGCCTCTGCCGGGATCATCGTCTCTATCCAACCCGCGGGCTGCGCCACGACGTAATCGGCAATGCGAAGCTGCGACGCCAGCCAGCTTCTCGCGCGCTCGTTCGATTCGACCGTCTTGCGCGCGAGGGCTAGACTCTCGGCGGGGTAGAGCACCGGGTGCTTCACGCCGCCGCTGTGCGCAAGCAAGGCATCCTTGCGCTGCTCGATTTCCGCGCGAAACGTTTGCTCCTGCTCGGAGACGCCCGGTTGCTGCCATGGCATTAAGGCCGCGCCGCGTGTGACGGCACGCACGTACTCGGCTTTGCGCGCTTCTGGAGTCGCGTCCTGGGCGTCCGCGCAAGTCAGTGCGCACAGACCAGCGACCCCTAGAAAGACTCCTGCAATAGACCTGCGTGCCATGACGACTCCCCGGTTGTTGCGTCGGATCCCCGTTGACTCGAAAGCTAGCAGATCTCGCGCCAAAACGCTACCATGGCGCAAGCACTCTCACGTGACCCAAAGCATGGAGCGAGAAATGCGATGAAGTACTCAAGGTCCGTCGTTCTCTTGTCGCTTGTTGTTGCGTTTCCAGCGCTTGCGCAGACGCCAGCCGATTCGGAGGTGTTTAAGCGCATCTTCAGCGTCTCGCGGATTCTGCCCGCGGAGCTAGTCGAGCAGGCGAAGCAACTGCCCCCGGGAGAGAAGCTCAAGCGCGACACGAACAACGACGGCAAGATCGACGAACTGTGGTACCTCGATACGGACAAGCGGCACACCGTTTCGCCGCTGCTTGTGCGCGTCGTCGATGAAGACGGCGACATGGACACGATGCAGCGCGGCGATCTCGACAGCGATCTGTACTTCTGGGATCACCATGCCGACGGCTACATCGACGTTGCCACGGACTATCAGGACGACGACAAGGACGGCGATCTGGACCAGATGGGTATTTTCTACGACAAGAAGTGGCCCGACGACAAAGACGACCTCACCGTATGGTGGGCCGTGGACGTTGGCGACGACAACATGCTCTGGTTCGACGTCAACGGCAACTATGACCAGCCGCTTTGCCAATGGCGGACCCATTTCAGCGGCGACGAATTGTTCTACCAGTTCCGTCTTGCGGAAGGCGAAGACGTATGGATGAGCATGTGGGAAGATCCCTTTGGCTTCTACGATCCCGACAAGGACCGGTGCAGCGAAGAAGTGGTTCGCATCAGCGCGAAGGGTACGACCGTCGAGAATCTCCGCTACAGCATCGACGCGGACGACGACGCGTCTGGTCGTAACACGCATAATTACGACTTCAGCATCACCGCGTTTCCTGGCGATGGAGGCATGGCCCTTGGCTCCGAAACCTCCGAGGCGAAATTGATTCGCGACATTCAGACTTCTCCGGTGCTTCCCTGGCACAGTACGCGCGAGTTCGCACTGAATGCGCCTTGGGGCAAGGCCATGCTTACGTGGGACGAGCTGAACAGCAACACCGACGAAAAGGTGGACCAAGACCCCAACGAGCGGTGGGAAGGCGTGCTCAACCACGCGTCCAAGCACGGTGATTTCGCGCAGGTCGGCGGCCCGCCAAGTTCGGCATTCAACAAACGCGTCGAAGTCTCGGATAAGCCCGCCTCGCCGTTGCAGCTCTACTTTAATCCGCGCGACCGGCGTTTCCACTTACTTGGGGCGAAGTACGGCTACCTGGATGTCGACTACAATCTCGACGGCGTTGCGGATGCCGCGTACACATGGGCCGACGACGACGGCGACGGCAAGTTCGACACGCGTACCGCGGACTTGAACGCCGACGGTACACCCGAGTGGACGCAACTGCTAAAGAGCAACGATGCATCAAACAAGTTGTATCCGCCAACCTTTGAGGACCTCGTACCGGAGTACCGCGAATCTCTTCTTGATACGGTGGGGACGAGTCAAGGGTTTGTCGATCTTGCGCTGGGGATTCTCGGCGCTTCGCCCGACGATGTTTCGAGTGTCGTCCAGTATTATGCCGGACCGCTAGCCGGTTACCATCCCGAATGCGAGATTGGGCTCACCATCCAAAACACGCCCGGCGGCGCGCGGTTGTATATGGACCTCGTTCGCGATCGGCTGTTTGCGCATCTCCGGGCCAAACTCGCCTCCGACTCGAAGTGGCCCGAGGTGGAGGAAGCATACTGGGACGGACGGTACCTAGACGCCACTGTGGGACTCCAGGCGTTCCTCGATCCTGCCCTTGTGGAAAGCGCATACGAACACCCGTTCGTCATGAACGGACGTTCGTTGTCGCGAAGCATGACGATCGTGGAGCCAGCGGGAACCTACAACAACTCGCTTGCCTCATTGCCCGTCTATTCGCTCAAGAGTGTGCGCCCCGATTTCAATCCGCGCAACTGCGTCGTCGTCAACGGCAACTTCTGGCTCGCATGGCGGCCTATTCCGCATCAGGTCGACGATTGGGGCTTTGACGGAGTGGAGAAGATCATCTTTCCGTTCGATCAGCGACGTAGCGAAGAGCGTATGATTGTTATCTTCTATGAACCCGAAGGCGAAGTTGCGCCTCCCTATCCTGCGTTGACGCGCGCCGTGCTCGACACGCCCGCCTATGTCGCGTGGGAATCGGACGCGGGCGCATATCGCTTCTACACGGGCCAATTCGATTTCTTTGGCAAACACGAGTCGCGGCTGTTGCCACGTCCCGAGCGCCTGCTCTATCCCACGTCCAAAGACGTGAGTTACCATGCCGAGCAGCCGTGGGGCATGGACGCGTTGCACGTGAACAAGACGAGCGGTCTCGGCGGACTTACGCTCTATGTCGGCGACAAGGAGTACCCGATTCAGAGTCCGGCGGGCGAAGGGCATGTGAAATTCGAGCACCGCGTGCTGGGAGCGGGTCCGGTGCGCGCCGCGGTGGAAATCGTTGCGAAGAACGTTATCCCCGAATCCCCCGAGATGGACGTTGTCTTGCGTTGTTTCATCTACGCCAATCATCCGGAGACAATGATCGATGTCCGTCTTCCCAAAGGCCTCGGCGACGCGATGATCGCCCCTGGTCTTCTGAAGCTTGCCGAAGAGAAGCGTTTCTCGGGCAAGGGTCTCG
>JBAZRU010000111.1:0-3851 GCA_041662805.1 Candidatus Hydrogenedentales bacterium
ATGGAACCGTAGGCTATATGAGTTGCGGACAGGCACACCGGAACCAAGAGGTTTTCGCATTCGGCGCGCTTCGGGCATATGGAGCGATACGCGATGGGGTAAGGCGGAAATCCGCCGACCTCAACGTCGCCCTCGTTCCATACGCGCCCGTCTTTCGCGTAGCGCTGCACGTTGTGCGAGTCCATCGTGTAGGCGGCGAGTCCGACGGCGTCGTCGGTCTGCGTGTGCCCTTCGCAATCGTGCTGGCTCATGACGTAGCCGGAGATCATGCGGCGCGCTTCGCGCACATAGAGCTGATGCGGCCACCCGCCCGAATCCTGGAACTCGTCTTTCGGCAACCCCCACTGATTGACTTCATTGCGCACGTCCTCGGGAACACGCGGATCGTTTGCAAGAAACCACATCATCCCTTGCTGGTAATCCTTGTGTTCGTTGAAGACCCGTTCGCGGACAGCGTAGTCGCCATCGGGATACTCGTAGTTCATGCCGATATTGTCGGAGGCGAACGCCCCCTTGTTGTTCGTGTCGGTCTTGTTGTTGGGCATGGGGGTCGAGAGCTTCAAGACCGTCCAATGCCCGGCGTTGAGATAGCGAAGGAGGAGTTCGTACCGAAGGGGATCGTATTTCTCCGGTTTCGGGAACGGCATCCGGTTCGCTGGATCGTTCGTGAGGCACATGCGGAAATTGTAGGCTTGGACGCGATGGTCGCCCGCTCCTTCTTCGCCGGGTCCGCCCTCCTGAATGCCGGGTAACAAGCCGCTCGCGGGATCGCCCGCGACTACGTAGGGATCGATGGCGCAATCGAATTGGTGATACTTGGCGTTTTTCGTCTGCACGCCGTTCAGCGTCTCGTTGTAGACGCTGTTCGCCTCGCGGCCCACGTGATACGAAACGCCCGCCTTGGCCATCAGGTCGCCTTCATAGGTCGCGTCGATGAACATGCGGCCCTCAATCCGGCGTCCGCTTTCCATCACGATGCCCACAATCCGCCCCTGATCCTTTTCCACGCCCTTCGCCAGGTCGAGGCGCTCGTCGTAAAGGACCGTGATCTTGGCCTCCGCGATCATCGCCTTGAACGTATCCTCGGCGACATGCGGCTCGAAGGTCCACGCCTCCGGCTGGCCATAGTGCGTGCCGAGCCGTCCATAGAACTCGCGCGAAATGCCGCCGATGGCTCCCTTGTTGCCGATGTCCGTCGCGCCAAGCCCACCCGACGTCAGACCGCCCAGATGCCGGCCAGGATGCACGACGATAGCGGTCTTGCCCATGCGAACGGCCTGGAGCGCGGAGACGACCCCTCCCGAGGTCCCGCCGTAGACGACCACGTCATACGTTTCCGCGGTGCAGAAGGGCGATGCCCAAGGAAAGGCGCACGCCAGTGCCGCGATGACTCGAATCAGGTTCATCGACATAGGGTCATCCTCCTGCGGGCGCATTGTTGAAAGGGATCGAAGGTTGCGTCTGTGCCCTCAGACACCGCTTCTCGTTAAGGCGAAATGATCCTTGTTTGGAATCCGGTCCCCGCTGGTGCATTGAACCACGCGCACTGTGGCAGGTCAAGCGGGCCGGGAAGTCAATCGTGACACTCTGCACTCTTATTCGATACTATTCAGGAAGGGGGATTGAATGACGATGCGTGGAATAGTTGCCTTCTTGTTCCTGATAGCTCTGCATGCCGGACTTGCCATGGCGCAAGACGCGGCGGTGACTCCCAGTGAAATCGGTGCCCTTGGGTCCGCCGTATCGGATCTGAAGCTCACCTTCCCGGATGCGTATCCGCGCGGCGACGAGTACCTGCGCCGAATCGATGCCTTGCCGAATACCGATCCCTCTGCGCAGCGGAAGGCATTCGAGGAACTCCAACGCGAGGCCCTTCTCGATAACCCCTTGGTTTGCGCCCAGCCGCTGCTCTTCGTCACGCGTCCGCAATACAAGCCCGACCATCACAACACCGAGACCATGTTTCAAACCGGCGAGATCAACACGGCGAGCTTTGTGGGCGGCGGCGCGTTGAAGGCGCTGGATGTGCGGACCGGTGCCGTGCGGACCTTGCTGGAAGTGCCCGCGGGCATCGTGCGCGACCCGGAGGTTCATTTCAACGGCGGCAAGATCGTCTGTTCGATGCGGCGAAACATCGAAGACGATTACCACATCTATGAGGTCAACGCGGATGGGTCCGGCAACCGGCAATTGACCTTTGCGCCCGGCGTTACGGATATCGATCCCCTGTATCTGCCGGACGACAGCATCGTCTTTTCGTCCACGCGCGAACCCAAGTACTGCATGTGCAACCGGCACATCATGGCCAACCTCTATCGCATGGAGGGCGACGGCGCAAACATCGTGCAGATCGGAAAGAGCACGTTGTTCGAGGGGCATGGCGCGTTAATGCCCGACGGGCGCATCCTCTACAACCGCTGGGAGTACATCGACCGGAATTTCGGCGACGCACAAGGGCTGTGGACCGTCAACCCGGACGGCACAAATCACGCCTTGTATTGGGGGAACAACACCGAATCGCCGGGAGCCGTGCTGAATGCCCGCGCCATCCCCGGCACTTCGAAGGTCTTGTGCGTGTTCGGCTCGTGCCACGACCGCCCCTGGGGCGCAGTGGCCATCATCGACCGGCGGCTGGGCATGGACTTGCGCCCTCCCGTGATCCGGACGTGGCCCGCAAACGCGATTGAGCACGTGGGCGAAGGGGATGCGCAACGCTTCAACATCGACACGTTTACGCGCGTCTTGCCGAAGTACGAAGACCCCTATCCCCTGAGCGACACGTATTTTCTGTGTTCGCGCATGACCGGGCAAGGCGAGGCGATGGGCATCTATCTTCTCGACGTGTTCGGCAACGAACTGCTCGTGCACAGCGAAGAACCGGGGTGTTACGACCCAATGCCCTTGGGTCCGCATCCGCGTCCTCCCGTCATCCCGACGCACCGCGATGCGCAGAGCGCCGAGTCCGCGATCTATGTGGCCGACGTCTATCGCGGCACCCACATGAAGGGCGTCGAGCGCGGCACGGTGAAGTCTATTCGCGTGATCGAATCACCCGAGAAACGCTATTGGACAAACCCCTCGTGGAACGGGCAGGGCCAAGAAGCGCCCGCAATGAACTGGCACGACTTCAACAACAAACGCATCCTTGGAACGGCCCCTGTCGAACCGGACGGTTCCGCCTATGTAGCCATTCCCCCGGACACGTATGTGTATTTCCAATTGCTCGACGAACGCGGAATGATGGTGCAGTCGATGCGCAGCGGCACGATGGTGCAGCCCGGCGAACGCCTGGCCTGCGTCGGCTGCCACGAGAATCGCAACTCGGCCCCGCCTATCGACGCTGCGTCGCGGGCGCTCGCCTTGCAGCGCGCCCCAAGCCGGCTCGACGGCTGGTATGGCCCGCCGCGGTATTTCAGTTACGAACGGGACGTGCAACCCGTCTTCGACAAGTACTGCATCGAGTGCCATGATTTCGGGAAGAAGGCCGCGGACAAGCTCTTGCTGGCGGGCGATCCGGATCTCGTATTCAATGCCTCGTACAACGAGTTGCTGCGTAAGAAGCTCATCCATGTCGTGGGCGCGGGCCCGGCGCAGGTGCAACCCGCGCTTTCGTGGGGCTCCCACGCAAGCAAACTGGTCGATGTGATACGAGAGAAGTATTCTCTCGATCCCGAGAGCTTCGACCGCATCGTGACGTGGCTGGATCTGAATGCGCCCTACTACCCCAGTTACGGCAGCGCATACCCTGACAACCCCGCTGGCCGAAGCCCGCTCGACAACAGCGAAGTCGCGCGGCTCAGCGAATTGACGGGAATCAGATTCGCCGAATATCTCGATTGGGCGAAAGCAAT
>JBAZRU010000111.1:3861-13752 GCA_041662805.1 Candidatus Hydrogenedentales bacterium
CAATCGGGCCTCAGGTGAGCTTCACACGTCCGGAACTGAGTCCGTGCCTGACCCCGCTGCGCGACAAGGACGCGGCGAAGTATCAGGAGGCATTGGCGATCATCCAAGCGGGACGGGACCGCTTGGCGCAACGCCCTCATCCCTCCGACGATCCCGCGCAACTCTGCGCCGCGGATCAGGAACGCGAGAAGAAATATCAGGCGCGCCGCGCTATAGAAATGGAAAACCGCGAGGCCATCCGCACCGGTAGTAAACACTACGACAATTGAGACATCGGACAAACGTTTCGGCGTGGTGTCCTCTGGCATCACTCACTCTGAACGGGGGATCTTGGTCGTGAAGAATCGTCTTGTGCCTGTGGTTCTTTTGGCAATGTTGGCGTGCCTTTTTGGGCATCTCGCCGTTGGGCAAACCGCTGAGTTGTCGACATCGGCGCAGGCCGCTGAACCGCTTCGCATTGTTTCGTTGCCGTACCTCCAGAATCCGTCGCCGGACTCGATGAAGGTGATGTGGGAGACGAACCAGCCGTGCGTGGGATGGGTGGAATACGGCGAAGGCGCATCGCTCGACCAGAAGGCTGTCGGCAGCCATCACGGCCTCATCGACGCCAACGAAGCTTTCTGCAAAGTCCCGTTGACCGGCCTCAAGCCGGGAACTTCCTACTCATACCGGGCCGTGTCGAAGGCGATCCTCAAGTTCAATCCCTACGAAGTGACCTTCGGCGAAACAACGGCAAGCGAAACCTACTCGTTCACGACACCCGGCCCCAATCGCGAATCCGTGACCTTCGTCTCTTTCAACGACCTTCACGCGTCGAAGAAGCTGCGTGACCTGCTGTTCCCCATCGCGAAGCAAGCCCCCTTCGACTTGGCATTCTTCAATGGCGACCTCATGAGCAGTGTCAACAGCCGCGAGCACGCCGTCAATCACCTCGTTGTGCCTGGCGCGGAGTTGTGCGGCGGGACGGTTCCCTTTATTTTGGTGCGCGGCAACCACGAAACGCGCGGGTCCTATGCGCGGAAGTTGATGGACGTGGTCGCGACGCCCGACAACCGCTACTACTTCTCGTTCGATTGGGGCCCCGTCCATTTCGTAGTGCTCGACTCCGGGGAAGACAAACCCGACTCCGACAAGGAATACAGCGGCCTCGTGGACTTCGACCGGTATCGCGACGAAGAGACTGCGTGGTTGAAGCAGGAAGTCGCGAGCGAGGCGTTCGCGCGCGCGCCGTTCCGGGTTGCCTTCATGCACATGCCCTTGTTCGGCGGCGGCTACGGACAACAAGACTGCACCAAGAAATGGGCCGAGCTCCTCAACGCAGGCAACGTCGATCTCCTCGTCTCCGGCCATACGCACAAACACGAAATCGTTGAACCCCAGCCTGGAGTGCACGCCTACCCCATCATCATCGGCGGCGGTTCGGAGCCCGGTTCGGCTACGGTCATCCGCGTGACGGCCACGCGCGATCAACTTGACGTCACAATGACAGGCGACAACGGAGAAACGCTCGCGACACGGCAGGTGAAGCGTCGGGGCGAGTAGCGCCGCGAGGCGGATCGGAGTGCCGGTCCGGGAATTGGCGGCGGCGATTTCCCGTGCGAGGCTGGAAGCGTATAGTGGAGCCGTGCAATAGCTCCGGCTGTGGCATAGACGCCCAGACGTAGCGGCGTTTCTTCGATTCCTTCTTTGTCACGGCAGAACCACGGCAAGCTGAAGGGCTTGGCATGGAGTAGGCTGAATGGTGGACAACGATCCAGTTCCCGCATGGTCAACCCTGAGGCGAGGGGATCTCCAAAGTCTGCTTGTCGGCAACGCGCTCCTGGCACTGGCGTACTTCCTTTCCGCGGAAGCTGGATTGTTATTCGCTCTGGCCCACGGAAGCGTGAGTCTCGTCTGGCCGCCGGCCGGTATCGCGCTAGCCGCGCTGGTTGTGTGGGGTCCACGCGTGTTGCCCGGCGTGGCCGTTGGGGCGCTTGCCGCGAATCTTTCGAACGGCGATTCCTGGCCCTTTGCCCTGGCAACCGCGCTGGGGAACCCCGCCGAGGCCTTGGTTGGAGCTTTGCTGCTCACCAAAGTGCTGCGTTTTCGATGCGCGATGGAACGCGTGCGCGACATCATCGGCCTGACGTTTCTCGCCGCACCGGCAAGCGCGGTTGTTGCGGCAACATTCGGCGCAACGGCGCTGTGGTACCTGGGCGACATACCCGCCGCCGCGTACATTCGGACATGGTCTCACTGGTGGTTGGGGGATTCCATCGGAATGATCATTGTCGCTCCCGTTGTCTTCGCGATGAAGACGCATGGGTTGCCGACGAAGCTATACACCCTGCGCGCACTGGAAGGCTGCGCGCTGACTGCCGTTGCCGCGCTCGGCGCCATGCTGTTGTTTGGGAGCACGTTCTCGGATTGGCCCGCACTTTCGATCCTGATCATCCCTTTGCTGACGATCATCGCTTTTCGATTCACGTTTCGCGAGGTCGCCATAGCAAATTTGTTGGTTGCGGCAGGCGCGGTATTCGGTGCAGGGCATGCTTTCGGTGTGTCGCAGCCGGAAATCCTTGGGCGGGACTTGTTCACCTTGGCCACGCTCCTGATCGTGATGAGCCTGACCACGCAATTGCTGACCGCGCTCCACGCGCAACGCAACCGGACGGAAGGGGCGCTGCACGACAGCGAACTCAAGCACCGCACCCTATTCGAGACCGCCGCCGACGCCATCATGCTCATGCGCGACGGCCGCTTCGTCGACTGCAACGCCAGAGCGCTCGACGTGTACGGCTGCTCCAGGGAACAGATTCTCGGCGCTTATCCCTCCGAATTCTCTCCGCCTGTGCAACCCGATGGACGAAAGTCCGAGGAAAGCGCCATGGAGAAGATGAATCTGGCGCTTATGGGAAAGCCGCAACGCTTCGAGTGGGAACATTGCCGCTGGGATAAGACCCCGTTTACGGCGGAAGTCAGCCTGAATAGGCTCGAATTGGGAGGCGAGACGCACCTCCAAGCCATCGTCCGCGATATCAGCGAGCACAAGCGGGCGAGGATGGCGTTGCACGAGAGCGAGCGGAAATACCGCGAGCTGGTGGAGTCCGCCAACAGCATCATCCTGCGCTGGAATGCAGATGGGCGGATCACGTTCCTCAACGAATATGGTCTGCGGTTCTTCGGCTACTCCGCCGAAGAAATTATAGGGCGTCATGTAGTGGGCTCCATTACGCCAGAACGGGAGAGCAGTGGCCGCGACCTGCAGCAGCTTATAGAACTGATTTGCGCAAACCCGAGCGCATTCGAACAAAACACCAACGAGAACATGCGCCGCAACGGCGAGTGCGTCTGGGTGTCTTGGACCAACAAGGTCGTGTTCGACGCCCAGGCCCGTGTATCGGAGATTCTGAGTATCGGCACCGATATCACGGAGCGGCTCCGGGCGGAATCGGCGCTTCGCGAAAGCGAAGCGCGATACCGAGGCCTCTTTGAGGACAGCCCCACGTCCCTTTGGGAAGAGGACTTTTCGGAGGTCAAAAAGTACATTGACGAATTGCGCCGTTCCGGAGTCACGGACCTCCAGGCGTATTTCGACGCCCATCCCGGCATGCTCCGGCAATGCGCGGCCATGGCGAAGGTCCTCGATGTGAATCGGGCGACGCTCGAATTGCTTCAGTACGAGCACCGGGAGGACTTGTGCGCCCACTTGTCGCAGGTGTTTCGCGATGACTCCTACGACCTCTTTCGCAAAGAACTGGTTTCCTTGGCTTCAGGGAACAAAGTCTTCCAGGCCGAAGCCATCAATCACAATTCGCGTGGGGAAAAGGTCCATGTGAACATGACGCTTGCCATTGTGCCGGGTCATGAAGAAACCTGGTCGCGGGTGTTTGTCTCCTTCACGGATATCTCATCCCGCGTCCGGGCGGAAGAAGAACTTCGCACGCTTAACGCGGTCCTCGAGAACCGTGTCGAACAGCGTACCGCCGAACTGGCCTTGGCCAAGGAACGCGCGGAATCCGCCGACCGGCTCAAGTCCGCGTTCCTGGCCGCAATGTCGCACGAGCTGCGCACGCCGCTCAATTCCATTCTTGGATTCACGGGCATCGTCCTGCAGGGTTTGCCCGGCCCCTTAAACACGGAGCAAACCAAACAACTTGGAATGGTCCAGCGAAGCGCACGCCACCTGCTGGCCCTTATCAATGACGTTCTCGACCTTTCCAAGATCGAGGCCGGCCAGTTGGAAGTCGAAGCAAAGCCTTTCAACGCGCGCGAATCGGTCGAAAACGTAGTGCGTTTGGTCACGCCTCTGGCGGAGAAGAAAGGCCTGACGTTGTCGGTGGACGTGTCGCCCGAAGTCGGCGAGTTGACAAACGACCGCCGTCGCTTCGAGCAGATTCTTATCAACCTGATCAACAACGGCCTGAAGTTTACCGAGAAGGGCCTCGTCCACGTCGAGTGCGTGGTCGACGGGAACACCCTCGTGACGCGCGTGGTGGACACGGGTATGGGAATTAAACCCGAAGACATGGGGAAGCTGTTCCAGGCGTTTCAGCAGATTGATGTGGGCCTGACCCGCAACCATGAGGGAACTGGACTTGGTCTGAACATCTGCAAACGGCTGATTGAGAAGATGGGCGGCCGGATCTGGGTTGAGAGCGAGTGGGGCTCTGGAAGCACCTTCTCGTTCACACTCCCCATCGTTCATGATTAGCCCGCATTCTGCGCTGGCGCTCTCTCACGCTTGTGCAGGATGCTTATCAGAAAGACATTAGGTAGCTGAGATGCGCATTTCTCACAGACACGCTGTCCAACAACCAAGTCTACGGCTTGTCCCTCAAGTCTCGCAGCGACATAGAGTTATGCCGGACTGCGAAATATGCCTGTGCGAAATCCGGGCTAGGAGAGTAGAATGAAGCGAACAGTTCTGGTCATCGAGGACAATGAGCAGAATCTCTATCTGGTCTCGTTCTTGCTCCAAAGCAGCGGATACGCGGTCGTACAAGCGCGGGACGGTCTGGAGGGGCTCGAGTTGGCAAACCGGAGCACACCGGACCTGATCCTGCTGGACATCCAGTTGCCGGGAATGGATGGACACGAGGTAGCGCGATCGTTGCGCGGCAACCCCGCACTTGCGGCAGTGCCGATTGTTGCGGTCACGAGCTACGCCATGGCCGGCGACCGCGAACTCGCTCTTGCGGCTGGCTGCACCGGGTACATCGAGAAGCCTATCAATCCGGAAACGTTTGTGATGGAGGTCGAGCGCCATTTGCCGAGTGCGCCGTCTCCTGAAGGAAGCGCCAATGACTAAGGTACTTGTTGTAGACGACAACGGGCAGAATCGCTACCTGCTTCAGACGCTTCTGTCGGGTAATGGCTATGAAGTATTCCTGGCGGCTGACGGCGTCGAAGCGCTCGCTATGGCGCAGAACAATCCGCCGGACATCATCATCACCGACATATTAATGCCGGGGATGGACGGATATGCGCTGTGCCGGCAGTGGATGCTCGACGAAAAGTTGAAGGAAATCCCTCTGGTGTTCTACACCGCTACATACACCGACCCCAAAGACGAGCAGTTCGCACTGAGCATGGGTGCGGCGCGGTTCATTCGCAAGCCGGCGGAGCATCGGAAATTCCTCGATGCGATTGCGGAGGTTATCCAGCACCATACGTCTGGTCATCTGACCCCACCGCGTAAACCCCAGTTGGAGGATACGGTCTACCTCAAGCAGTACAACGAGGCGCTCGTCCGAAAGCTGGAAGATAAGCTCGTCGAACTCGAGTCGGCCAACGCGTCTCTGGAGCGTGAACTGGCCGAGCGCAGGCGGGCGGAGGAACATGCCGGCCGGGTGGGGCGCGAGTGGCAAGCCACGTTCGACGCGACAAACAGCGCCGTCTGGATTCTGGACCGGGACCAACGAGTGGTGAGGTCCAACAAGACCTCGGAACGGATTTTTCATCATTCCTGCAAAGATCTTATAGGCAGGCATTGTTACGAGATCGTTCACGGTTCCGAGGGGCCGGTCCCCGAGTGTCCCGTCGTTCGAGCGCGCGAAAGCCTGCAACGCGAGTCCCAGGAACTGCAGATCGGCGATAGGTGGTATCAGGTCATCGTGGATCCCATCCTGGACGCCGACGGCCAATATGCGGGTGCAGTCCACCTTGTCAGCGACATCTCCGATCACAAACGGACGGAGCACGATCTCTTAGCCTCCGAAACGCGCTACCGGCGGCTGTTTGAGAGCGCCAAGGACGGAATCCTGATTCTCGACGCCGACACCGGAGAAATCGTGGATGTCAATCCCTTCCTCGTCGACCTGTTGGGCTTCGACCATGAGTACTTCCTGGGCAAGAAGCTCTGGGGAATTGGTCCCTTTAAGGACATCGCCGCCTCCGAGGCGGCCTTCTTGGAGCTGCGGGAAGAAGAGTATATCCGCTATGAGGATTTGCCGTTGGAAACACGCGATGGACGGCGAATCGACGTGGAGTTCGTCAGCAATGTCTATCTGGTGGATTCGAGGAAGGTCATTCAGTGCAATATCCGCGACATCTCCGAACGGAAACGGACGGCCGAGGCTTTGAAGTTGCACGCCGTGCGCGTTCAGGCCTTGCTGGACCTTCAGTCCCTTTCGCAAGCACGGGAAGATCAAGTCTTTGACTTTACCCTGAGTGCGTGTTTGAAGATAACGCAAAGCGAGTACTCCTTTATCGGCACCGTGAATGAGTCCGAATCGACAATGACCATCCATCGCTGGTCAAAAGAAGTCATGGAGGAATGCGAGACAAATGCTCTGCCCCTCGAATATCCGATTTGCGCCGCGGGACTGTGGGGGGATTCCGTCCGGGAGCGAGTGCCCGTAATCTGCAATGACTACCTGGCCCCGCATCCCCACAAGAAAGGGCTTCCCGAGGGGCATGTGGCAATCCATCGGTTTGTCGCGGTACCCGTGTTGGACGGGAACGTCATTGTCGCGGTAGCGGCGGTAGCCAACAAGAAAGGGGACTACAGCGGAGCCGACGTCGATGCGCTTTCGACCCTTCTCCACAAGATGTGGGAGATTCTCTCGCGGCAGCGTATGGCTCGGGAACGGGAGGCGCTTGAAGAACAGCTTCGCCAAGCACAGAAGATGGAGGCCATCGGCCAACTGGCCGGCGGCGTGGCGCACGACTTCAACAACATCCTCCAGGCGATCATGGGCTACAGCGGCATGTTGCTGAAACGACTGCCGGCGCATGACGAGACGCATGACTTCGCCGAGGAAATCCTCCACGGCGTCCAGCGCGCCGCCATGTTGACGCGCCAACTGTTGGCGTTCAGCCGCCGCCAGATTTTGGAGATGCAGGACTTGGACCTCAACGAGGTCGTTCAGGGCGTGACGAAAATGATCGGGCGCATCATCGGCGAGGATATTGAGTTCAAAGTTCTGGAAGGCCATGGCCTGGGGTCAGTCCATGCCGACAAGGGACAGATGGAACAGGTGCTTCTCAATCTGTGCATCAACGCGCGCGACGCCATGCCGGAAGGCGGCGTCGTCACCATCGAGACGCAGAACGTGGTGCTGGACAGAGAATATTGCGATGCGCATGCCTGGGCTTCGCCCGGCCCTTACGTGCTGCTCGGCGTCACGGACACCGGTTGCGGCATGGATACCCCTACCCAAGCGCGCATCTTCGAGCCCTTCTTCACCACCAAGGAATTGGGCAAAGGTACGGGTCTGGGATTGGCTACCGTCTACGGAATCGTGCGGCAGCATCAAGGCATGATCCAGGTCTACAGCGAGGTGGGCAAGGGAACAACGTTCAAAGTGTATCTGCCAAGCTTGGAGCGCGTGGCATCGACTGCTGAAACCAAAGGCGAAGAACCTCCTCGAGGCGGCGCCGAGATTATACTTATTGCCGAAGACGACGAAATGTTGCGCAGGCTCGCGTCGCGCATTCTTACGGACGCAGGGTATACCGTCTTGTTCGCTGTCGACGGAAGGGATGCGCTCGAAATGTTTGAAAAGCACGCAGCGGAAATCAATCTCGTCATATCGGACGTGGTGATGCCAAAGATGGGTGGGAAGGCCATGTACGATTCCCTGCATCAGCAGTACCCTCGTCTCCGGTTCCTCTTCATGAGCGGCTACAGCGCAAATGCCACTTCTACCGCGTTCTTGCAGCAAGAGGGCGTCGAACTCATCCAAAAGCCTTACTCCCCGGATGCGCTACTGCACAAAGTGCGCGAGGTATTGGACAGCAGAAGTCCTCTCTATGAATCGGGCCAAACGCAGGAAACGATTCCCGAGTAACGGACACACTGGCGAGTTTGCGTCACGAACGCCTTTGATCGGGTTCGAGCGCTCGATCAAGACGACATCGAAATAGGTGCGGTCCTGCCGTGCCGCTTACAAGTCTTCCAGCGGCACATCCAGATTGGGTTTGTCCTCGTAACCGTGATAGTCGAAGTGCCACCATTCCGTTGGAAAGGGGATGAATCCGCGGCGGGTCATGGCTTTCTCCAGGACCGCGCGGTTGGCGATGGCCTCTTGGGGGAGTTCCATGAAATCGCGGTGGGCGCGCTCCGTGAAGTCGTCGTATTCGGTTGGCATGGGCACGTCATGCCCCTTGGCATCCACAAGCGTCAAATCGACTGCATACCCTCGGTTGTGCCGCGATCCTTTGGCGGGATCGGCGACGTAGCGCGGGTCGGGCAGGATCGCCCAGAACGCGCGTTGCACCGACAGCGGGCGGTAACCATCGAAGACCTTGAGCCCGTAGCCGTGCGTGCCCAGATCGGCTTGCACCTTGGCCAGCGCGAGCGCAGCGTCCTTGACGAGGAAGCACCGCGCGACGGGATACACGGTCTTGCCGGTGAAGTTGTTGGGCGTGGCATACCGGATATCGAGGACGATATCGGGGATAACCTTCACCAACTCGACTAGCTCGGGGTGCGCTGGCGCGGCAGTCGGCGCGGGCGCGGTGTGACACCCGAGTGCGAGGCCAAGCGCAACAAGCAGAAGTATCGGCACGCGGCCAAGTGTTTGTAGGGGCACTCTGCCTTTCACCGCTTGCATGAAGCGCGTCCTTTCCTCAGTCCACTGTCCCCTTTGGGCTAAGCCGCAGCACGTGCTTCGCGTGCCGCGCGATCTGTTCCGGGGTCATGCGGATTGACCGGTACTCGCCTTTCATGAACAAGCCCGCCTGGTCGTCGTAGTGCGGGCTCATGAAATTCCCGGAGTTGCCGGTCGGCAACACGGTTTGCGCCTCGTCGGGATGCGCAAAATCGATCAACCGCCGCGTGGACGGACCCGCCACCACGCGATAGTCGTGTTGGCCCGCCGCGTAGAGCATGTTGTTGACGATCTGCGAACCGCCCGACGCCGGGAACGGTCCGATATTGAATATTTTGTCCAGCAGCGGCAGGTATCCTAGGGGGTGCTTGAATTCCATGATGTGGAGGCGGCCCCACGTCCACGTGGACACATCGTCGCCGAACTGCGTGCGCAACCGCGTGACCGCATCCTTGAAGGCGGCAATGACGATCTCGTCCCGCGTCTCTTTTTCGGACGTGTTGACGTTGTCCCAAAACTCGGAGCTTGGGTCGCGCACGAAGTCTTTGAAGAAGTTCCAATGATCGGCAAGGATTCCATAAGGCTTCATCTGCTTGTCGCCGATCTCGTCACCCACGCCCAGGTAGAGCACGGAATCAACCCAATTCTGATAGATAGCCCCGCCCACCGACATAACCCCGTGCGAGCCGTCCCACGACTCGAGCACTCCAACCACCTCTTGGTCGATCGGCACAAAGTCGCGCGATGACTTCTTCAGCGTCTCCAGCAGCGCCGGCAGCACGGTCGACTTCGCCTGAATCGTGTCGTCGAACTGCACCGCCTTCAGCGCTTCGACCGTCCAATCCGACCGTTGCCC
>JBAZRU010000112.1:0-1299 GCA_041662805.1 Candidatus Hydrogenedentales bacterium
GAGTGTGTCCGGGGTGCGATGACCGAGTTCAGCGTCGAGTATCGCCTTTGCACGAAGTCAGGCGAATGGAAGTGGTTCCATTCGCAAGGCAAGACCGCAGCTTGGGACGTCGACGGTATGCCGTTGCGGCTGATCGGCACGCACACGGACATTACGGAGCGAAAGGCGGCGGAAGAGGAGCGGGCCAAACTCGAAGGGCAATTGAATCAGGCGCGCAAGATGGAGTCGGTCGGGCGATTGGCCGGCGGCGTCGCGCACGATTTCAATAACATGCTGACGGTAATCCTCGGATACGCCGAGTTGGTTAAGGATGAACTGAACGAGGGGAGTCCGCTGCTTGCTTACATCAACGAAATTGAGAAGGCCGCGGTTCGTTCGCGCGACGTGACCAGCCAGCTTCTTGCGTTCTCGCGAAAGCAGTTCATTCTTCCAACACCGCTTGATTTGAACGCCTCTATAGTCCTCGCTGAAAAGTCGTTGCTTCGTCTCATTGGAGAAGATGTCGCGCTTCGACTACATCTTGCAGACGACCTTTGGCGAATCAAGTTTGACGCGTCGCAAGTCGACCAGATTCTCGTGAACCTATCGGTGAACGCCCGCGATGCCATGCCGCATGGCGGTGCATTGGTCATCGAGACATCGAATGTTTATTGCGACGAAGCTTACTGCCGTGATCATACCGAAGCGATCCCCGGACGGTATGTGCTACTTCAAGTTAGCGACGACGGCGCCGGAATGGATACGGAAACGCTTTCCCACTTGTTTGAACCATTCTTTACCACGAAGGATGTTGGGAAGGGCACGGGCTTGGGCTTGGCCACGGTCTACGGAATCCTTAGACAGAACGGCGGGTTTGTAAACGTGTACAGCGAAGTTGGGCGTGGCTCGACATTCATGATCCATTTTCCTTGCCTGGGCAGCGATGCGGATGCGGTCGAAGAGTCTGTGGAGCAACCGTCGCCAATCGGCACGGGCGCCATTCTTCTTGTGGAGGACGACGCAATGGTCCGAGGCTTGACCGATTCCATGCTGAGGTCCTTGGGGTATTCGGTCGTGAGTTGTACGACGCCCGGGGAAGCATTGGAGTGGTGCCGCGCATCGGGAAACCCCGTGGACCTGCTGATGACTGACGTGGTGATGCCGGAAATGAATGGAAGGCAGCTCAGCGAACGTATCGAGCAATTGAGGCCAGGCATCAAAGTGCTCTTCATGTCCGGATACACCGCGAACATCGTGTTACATCATGGCGTTGTTGGCGAGGGAGTGAGTTTCCTTCAGAAACCATTCAGTAAGGCAAGT
>JBAZRU010000112.1:1309-13626 GCA_041662805.1 Candidatus Hydrogenedentales bacterium
GTCTCGCCCAGAAGGTGCGGGATTCCATGCTGGAGGGGTGAACCGCGAAATCTTCGCCGCCTACCCAAAACCTTTGTAGTGCTGGCATAATGCTGGTCTGTCACGAAACTGGTAGCCGGAGGAGCCACGCGATGAACACGACCCGCAGGCAATTTCTCATGCAGTCTTCCGCCGCATTGTCCGCCGCGGCACTTGCGTCCAAGCTTGCGCTAGCCGAGGGAGAGGGACTCAAGATTCGCCTCAGCGCGTGCGATTGGTCGCTGGGGGTAACCGGACCCGAAAGCATGGCGTTTGGAAAGTCGATTGGGCTCGACGGCGTCGAGGTTTCTTCCGGTGGTCCCGCGGACTCGCTTCCCATCGCCGACCCCAACTTGCGCGCCGAGTACAAAAAGGCCTGCGAGGCAGCGGGACTCGTCGTATCGTCTTCCGCGATGGGGTTTCTTAATGACAATCCGTTTGTTTCCGAGGAGAAGGCTCCCATTTGGCTTGAGCAGACTATTGCCGGCACGCAGGACCTTGGCGCGCACGTCATCCTGCTTGCTTTCTTCGGTAAAGGCGATCTCTTGAAGGAAGGCCAACTCAAAACGGGCGACGTGGATATTCTAGTGGAGCGCGTGAAGGCTGCCGCGCCCTTGGCCGAAAAGGCGGGCGTGATCCTTGGGCTCGAGAACTATCTGTCCGCGAAGGACAATCTCGCGATCCTCGATCGCATTCAGAGTAACGCCGTGAAAGTCTACTACGACGTTGGCAACTCCACGCACAAGGGCTATGACGTCCCTGCAGAGATACGCGAACTCAAGGACCGAATTTGCCAGTTTCACTTCAAGGACGGAGGCTCGTACTTGGGGGAGGGCAAGGTCGATATGAAGGCCGTTGGCCAAGCCATGCGCGACATCCGCTACGAGGGCTGGGTTGTGCTTGAGACCAGTTGTCCATCCAAGGACCGCGTAGCCGATTTCGCGAAGAACGCCAAGTTCTCACGCGAATTGCTCGGCGCGACCGTGTAACCCAAAAGAACAAACTCGCGGGCGGATGCTTCCGCCCGCGAGCTTTCAACTTGTACGCGTACTATTGCTTCACAAGCCCTTCTACAAAGGCACGAGCCTTCTTTGCCTCTTCCAGAAGCTGCGGCAATTCGCCGGGAGTCAGGCATTCGACGATCAACGCGCCGGATGTGAAACCGCCCTTTGCGAGTCGGGCCATGACCTTCGGGAAGTCCACGCGGCCCGTGCCAGGCGTGAGGAGGACTTCCTTTGGGTCTTTGAAGTCTTTCACGCTCATGCCCACGACAAGGCCGTCTACCGTCGCGGCATCGTCTACGGGATCGAGCTTGCCGTCGGAGTAGTAGTAGATGTTGCCAGGGTCATACCACAACCGGAAATTGGGTTTGCCCACGCTGTCGATAAGCGCGCGGCATTGGGGACCGGTCGAATTCGTCCCGCCGTGGGGCTTCACGCTGATGCCCACCCCTTTTTCCGCGGCGTAGGCGCAACTTTCGGCAATCGCCTTGTAGTAAGGCACGTGCGCCTTTTCGTCGCCGACGCCACCCATCATCAGGTTGGCGACTCCGGCGGCCACGCAGTTGTCGATGAGCTTGTGCATGCCCGCGATACCGGCCTCGACCGATTCATTCGAGGGGATGTCGCCGCCATATACCGACGGCGCCGTCAGGCCGCGTTTCTTGCATTCCTCGCCAATTGCGTGCGCCTCCTCCACGGACGTGGTAATCGACAACACAAGATTGTTCGCCGACTTTGTCGTCATCAGCCCGGCGAACTTGTAGCCTGCCTCGGCAATCGCGTCGAGCGCCACACGGTAGTCGTGCTTGTCCCACGGCCGCGTGTAGCAGCCAATCTGCCAGCCGCTCGCAGCAGGTGTTTGCGCTTGGACGAACGCCGCGGATGCAACGGCCACCGCGCCACCTGCGCACACCTTCCCGAGGAATGCCCGACGAGAAACAGTCTTGCCTCGACTCATGACCATTACCCCTTGCGGATGACCCGGTTTTCCTTGTCGTAGACCATGCGATGCCCGGTGTCGTATGACTTCATGGCCATGATTGCGGCCACGGAATGCTGGTATCCCGCGTCTATCGACGCGTTTGGTGTTTGGCGCGAACGAATGCACTGCAGCCAATCCAGCATGTGGTCCGGCCGTTCTATGTGATCGATGACCGTTGCCTCCTTCACTGCAGCCTTGTCCGGCCCAAGCCCTTCGCTCACGAGCATGGGCTTGTCCCAGTTCTGCAGATCGAAATGGCCCCTGTCTCCGAAGATCTTAAACGTGTTGCCTGCGCCGTTTCCGAAATTCGTGGAGTAGTGCACCGTGAAATCCGGATATTTCCAGGTCGCCTGGACATGGTCGGGACACGTGAACTTGTAGTCGTCTTTCCATACGTAGGTGTCGCCCAGGCAAACGGCACTGATCGGGAACTCAGCTCCCGTGATGTAATGCATCAGATCTAGGTAGTGGGCTCCGAAACTGGGGACTGTGCCGTCAGAGGTCTCGCGGTAGCCGTACCAACCCGTAAAGAAGTTGGCGTCGAACGGTCGCTTTGGCAAATGCATCAAGAACTCATCCCAATCCACGTCTTCCTTGTTTGCCGGCTTGAGATAGGTGTACCAATAGGGCCGCCAACCGTTGCGGCATTGCTCGACGCGCGACAGCTTGCCGAGGACGCCCGTCTTGAACAGCTCACGCGCGCCCGTCATGCTCGCCATACTGCGCAACTGCGTGCCGACTTGGCAGACCACGTTGTTTTTCTTGACGGCATCGACTGCCTTCTTCAAGTCATCGAAGTCTTTGCCAAGCGGCTTCTCGCAGTACACATCCTTCTTGGCTTCTGCAACGGCCTTGAGGTGCGTGGTGTGTTGGTGTTCGCAGGATGCGATCGTCACTGCGTCGATGTTGTCTAGTTCCAGGAGATCGCGATACGACACGCACTTGCGAGCGTCGAGGTTGTACCACTCCTTGCACTTCGCGGCAGCCATGTCGCGGCGGACGCTCCACGGATCGCACACCGCCGTAATCTCGACGTTCTGGGCCTTGGCGTGCGTGTTGATCCCTGCCATGTGCGCATCAATGCCGCGGCTTCCGCAGCCGATGATGCCAATCGAAATGCGATCGTTTGCGCCGATGACGCGCGCATAGCTTTTGCCCGAAACCGACAATGCGGCCGCGCCGACAGCCGCTGTTTTGAGGAATTCACGCCGCGTTGATGACTCTGCCATGGGTCTAGCCCCCCTTATGGTTACCGTGTTCCCAAAGTAGTCTGCATGATGATACGCCGAGACAAGACGAGCACCATCGTACTCCATTGCCCCCGCCAATTCGACTCGATGCGCGCGAGGACTTGCCCTTGCTATTGGAGCCTGAATCTCCAATACTCTGCGCAACGATCTTGCCGTGAACGCAGAACGCCGGAGAGAGAGATGCACACGATTTCCCGTATCGCAGCCCGTACATTGCTGGCTATGCCACTTTTCGCCCAAATCGTTTGGGCCGAGCCGCCGCGCACAGCCGTCCAACTTCAGGACAACGGCAATGCGCTCGTCAACCCGATGATGGGGTGGACGCTCCATTTTTATTCTGACTATTTGGAGAACTATGGCTCCAAGCTCGATCCATCCGATACGCTCGACGATTTCCCTGGCCTGTCCTGCATATTCATGCGTTTGCCTTGGTCGCACATCCAGCCGGAGGAGGGGACGTTTGATTGGTCCGTCGTGGACGCGCCGGCGCAACGCTGGATCGACAAGGGCCTGCAAGTCGCCTTTCGGTTTACGGTCTCCGAGTCCTTCATGCGCTATGCCACTCCCAAGTGGGTCGAGGACGCGGGAGCGAAGGGATACAACTTCACTCCCGGAAAAGGCGTCGAAGAGAACGGACCGTATTGGGAGCCCGACTATGCCGATCCCATCTTCCTGGAAAAGGTGGAGAAGTTCCTTGTTGCCGCCGCGGCACGATACGACGGGAATCCTAATGTCGCCTTTGTGGATGTGGGTTCGTTCGGAGTGTGGGGGGAGGCGCACACGTTCGCCAGCACGCAGATCAAGGTTCCAGCCGATGTGGTGAAGAAGCACATCGATCTGTACGCCAAGCATTTCACGCATACCTTGCTCACCGCGAACGACGACCTCACGTTTCAGGGCGACGACATTGTGCCTTATGCCTATTCCATGGGAATGACGCTGCGCGACGACAGCATTCTCGTGCAGCCTGCGCCCAACTCCTACTTTCACGCGGACCTTGCACAGGCGGTGTGGCCAAAGCTTCCGGTGATTCTTGAGCATGAGCATTACATTCCCTCGCTGGAGCGAAAGGCTTGGGACCGCGAGATCTTCATGCGGGCGATTGAGGAATACCATGCCAGCTACATGAGCATCCACTGGTTTCCTCGCGAGATTCTAGAAAAAGAAAGGGATCTGATCGACCGCGTCAATCGGCGCATGGGATACCGGCTGAGACTTCACGAAGCGTCCTGGCCCGCGACCGTCACGCTGTCGGAACGAGCCGTGTTCGCGTCGGCTTGGTCCAACGCAGGCGTTGCCCCGTGCTATCCGGGCGGCTTTGTGGCCTTTACGTTGAAAGACGAGAGTGGGGGGATTGTGGCGGTTTTCGTCAGCGAGTCGTTTGATGTGCGCAATTTGGAGGTTGCCGCTCCAGAGCAGGCTCCCAAGGCGACTACGGAGTCAGGGCATGGATTCGCTCCGAACGTGAAGCCCGGCGCGTATGACGTGTTCGTTTCCGTGGGCATGCGTGACGGCACGCCTCGAATCGCGCTGCCGCTCAATGATGACGATGGGCATCGACGGTACCGGTTGGGAACAATGGAAGTACTTCCCGCAGTACAAGCGCCCGTGCAATAGCGCGTGCCGCGTCAGGAAATGAACCGGCTTTGCTCGTCCTTTGTGGGCACGCGGCAGGTATCGCGTTTCCCGAACCATCGGTAACGATTGCGCGCGATCCAATTGTAGATCGGATCGCGGACGATGCGTGGAACAATCGCAAATGCGTTAGCCAGGCACCACGGAATCGGCAGCGCCTTCGCGATACGCAGGGCCGCCGCCGATTTCGTGTAGGCTTGAGCGCCTTCAATTACGACTACCGAGTCCAGGAAATCGGAAGGTATGCTTGCCTGCTTCAACAGGGCTTGACCGGCTGGCGACTGCAGAGTCCCCAAGCGAAACACGCCGCGTCTATCGCGCCGCACAATGAAGTTCGCGAAGCCGTTGCAGAAATTGCACACGCCGTCAAACAGAATCACGACGCTTCCACGAGCCGGGTTCATGAGAACGTTGCTCCCTATCGGATGGTTGTTCGTGGGTTGGCAGTCCATTTCCTCCTGAAAACCAAACCGATTCCTCGCCCAAGAGCCGCTCCACTTCCTCGCGGAGGGCCTTCGTCGCCGCAACTCTGCAAGCGCTAGTCGCATGAATGGTGACGTCGTCATGCTCCGGGGTGACGCAATGCAGATAGACGTCGCATTTGCCTGGCCGTGACCCAAGGGTATTGGCAAGCTTCGTAAGGAGCGCGTCGTCCAGGCCGATGGTCGTCAATCGAATGTGAGCCGCCGTCGTCAACTTGTCTTCGGCGTCCTCGATTAACACGATATCGCTGGCGATCAACCCTGCCTCATCGTTGCGAAAGCTCACGCGAGCGGGGATCATTACGGCCATGTCCGTGACAATCAGGCCGGCCTTCGCCTCGAATAGGTCGGGAAAGATCGTGATCTCGCACGGGCCTTCCAATGTCTCCAGGGCAATAAAGGCCATCTTCTTGCCGCCTCGCGCGGTGACGTGATTCTTGATGACGCCGATCATCCCGCCGACGACAACCTCCGCGCCTTCGCGAAGGTCCTGCAATTGCGCGAGACTGTGCGAAGAATAGCGCTCGAGAATCTGCGCATATCTCGCGAGTGGATGGCTCGACACATAAAGGCCGAGCATCTCCTTTTCGAATGCCAGCAACTCGCTCTCCGCCCACTCGGGCATGTCGGGTTTCCGGTGCATCGGACCTTCCGTAGAACCGCCGCTCATGAGGTCGAGTAGAGAAGTCTGACCAGCTTCGCGTTCTTTCTGGCTCAACTGCCCTTCGCTGATTGCTGCATCCAGAACCATTTCCACTTGACGGCGTTTCCAGTGTGTATCCGCAAAGGCCCCCGCTTTATTGAGACTTTCCAGCACGCGCCGGTTGATGAGGCGCGAATCAACGCGCCTGCAGAGGTCGAAGATGTCTTTGAACGGACCGGCGGTTTCGCGCTCGCTCACAATCGCCTCGACGTGCCCTTCGCCGACATTCTTGATGGCGCCCATTCCAAAGCGGATACGGTCGCCTTCCACCGTGAAACCCGCGTAGCTGAAATTCACGTCGGGCGGCAAGACTTCGATGCCGAGGCGGCGGCATTCCTCGACGTAGATGCCGACCTTGTCGAGATTTCCCGATTCGGAAGAGAGCAGGGCGGCCATGAATTCGACGGGATAGTTGGCCTTCAGATAGGCTGTCTGATAGGCGACGAACGCGTAGGCCATACTGTGCGATTTGTTGAAGCCGTACCCCGCGAACTGTTCAATCTTGTTGAACAACATATCCGCAAGCTCTTCGCCAATCTTGTTCCCTTTGCAGCCCTCGACGAATTTGCTGCGCTGCTCGGCCATCAGGTCGGCCTTCTTCTTTCCCATCGCGCGACGCAGAATATCCGCCTGGCCCAGCGTGAATTGGGCAGCGGCCTGCACGATCTGCATCACTTGCTCTTGATACAGTGCGACGCCGTAGGTCTCCTTCAAGATCGGCTCCAACAAAGGATGGTCGTACTGAACCTTGTCGGGGTGATGCTTGCTCTCGATGTACTGGTCCTTCAACTGCATAGGACCCGGACGGTACAGCGCGATCAGGGCGCAGACTTCTTCTAGGCTTTCTAGCCCGATGCGTTTGGCCAGATCGCGCATGCCCGAGCTTTCAAGCTGAAAGACACCCATGGTCTTGCCGGACCGCAGCAGCGCGTATGTTTTCTTGTCGTTCGGTTCGAGGTTGTCGATATCGATATCCGCGCCGCGGTTCTGCCGCACAAACCGCACCGCATCGTGAACCACGGTCAACGTGCGCAGGCCGAGGAAGTCCATCTTCAGCAGACCGACTTCTTCCACGCCTTTCATCTCGAATTGCGTGGCCACCGTGTCGCTGTCCGCGGCCTTGAACAGGGGGACGTGATCGGTGAGGGGTTGATCGCAAATCACGACGCCCGCCGCGTGCGTACCCACGTTGCCAACCGTTCCCTCAAGGCGCGTCGCCAACTCCCACAAGCGCTTGACCTGGGGATCTTCTTTGATAAGGCGCTGGAGTTCAGGCTCATTCTTCTGCGAGTACTCCAAGGTAATCTTCTGGCCGGGATCGTCGGGAATGAGCTTCGCGATGCGGTCGACTTCGCCGTAGGGCATGCCCATGACGCGGCCCACGTTGCGGATGGCTTGCCTGGCCTTCATCCGGCCAAACGTGATGATCTGGCAGACATTGTCTTCGCCGTATTTCGCGCGGGCGTATTCGATAACTTCACCTCGGCGGTTGTAGCAGAAGTCCAAATCGAAGTCAGGCATCGAGACGCGTTCGGGATTCAGAAAGCGCTCGAATAGCAGTCCAAAGCGAATGGGGTCGATGTTGGTGATCTTCAAGGCATAGGCCACGAGGCTTCCCGCGCCGGACCCGCGTCCTGGTCCCACTGGGATACCTTTACTGCGAGCGAAGTTGATCAGATCCCACACCACAAGGAAGTAGTCGACAAACCCCATCTGCTCGATTACGCTCAGTTCGAAGTCTGCTCGTGCGGCATGTTCGGGCGATGGGTTTCCATCGTAGCGGTCCTCCAGCCCCAGTTTCACCAACTCGCGCAAGTATCCATCGGGCGCAAATCCCTCGGGAGGAATGAACCGAGGGATGAGATGGCTGTGAAGCTCAAGTTCGACATTGCAGCGCGCTGCCACTTTCTCCGTGTTCTCGATGGCAAGCGGGTACTCTTTGAAGCGCTCGCGCATTTCGTCGGGGCTGCAAAAGTAAAACTCGGGCGTTTCGAACCGGAACCGGTCCGGCTTGTCGAGCGTGGAGCCGGTCTGAATCGCCAGCAGCGCATCGTGCGGCTCCGCATCGCGCTTGTCTGTGTAATGGCTGTCGTTGGTGGCAATGACCATCAACCCATGATGCTCGGCCAATTCCGCAAGCAACGGATTGACCTTCTTCTGTTCGGGAAGGCCATGGTCCATCAGCTCGATAAGGAAGTTGTCCCTCCCGTAGATAGCGACATACTTGCGGATGGCTTCGTTTGCGCCATCCATGTCGCCGGCCAGGAGCGCCTGCGGAACTTCGCCTGCGAGGCAGGCGCTGCTCGCGATAAGCCCTTCTTTGTAGCGGGCTAAAATTTCGAGGTCCACACGCGGCTTGTAGTGGAACCCCTCAAGATACCCCAGCGAACTGAGGCGGCAGAGATTGTGATAGCCAATTTCGTTTTCGCAGAGCAGCAGGAAGTGATTGTTCGACGACCCCGCCGAACGGGCCGTCCGGTCGAACCGGCTTCCGCGCGCCACGTAAAGCTCGCAACCAATGATCGGCTTCACGTTTGCCTTTTTGGCCGCACTGAAGAATTCCAGGGCGCCGAACATGGACCCGTGGTCTGTCAGCGCGCATGCCCGCATCCCGTATTCCTTGCAGCGCTCGACCAATTCGTAAACCTTGCTCGCCCCGTCGAGCACGCTGTACTCGGAGTGCACGTGGAGATGAACAAACCCGGAACTCATGCCAACTGCTCCAATACCATTGCCAACGCCGTTTCGGCGGTCTGCGATTTGATGTCTTCCCTACTACCGTTGAACATGCAACGCCGTACCGTTGTTCCGGCTTTACCGGCGACGGCAACAAAGACCAGCCCCACCGGCTTTTCGGGCGTGCCGCCGGCTGGCCCTGCAATCCCCGTCACGCCGATGCCCCAGTCCGCCGCGAAACGTCCGCGCGCACCTTCGGCCATTTGCTTCGCAACGGCCTCACTGACGGCGCCTTCGGTCATAATCGAATCCTTCTTCACGCCCAGCAAATCGCACTTCGCCTGGTTCGAGTACGTAACGACCCCGCCCTGGAAATATCCCGATGACCCCGCAATGTTGGTGATGCGATGGGCAATCAGCCCTCCGGAGCACGACTCCGCCGATGCTATGGTCTCTTTGCGTCGACCGAGGCGCTCTCCAATTTGTCTCTCAGGAACGGGTGCAGGCATGTTCATTCCTCGCAGTTGGCGGCTGGACTTGACCCGCCTACGGTATCACCCCAGTGAAGGCTTGGGCAAGGTTAGTTATGTAGATGATGCGTCGCCGCGTACTCTTGAATCCTGTCCGCTGAAAACGCATAGTCTCTTCACTGCCCGGGCGTCATTGCACGGTTCCATCGCAAACAGGGGGTTGCATGAAGAAGTCCGGTTTCATCGTGTTTTCGCTAGTTCTTTCTGTCGTGTCCGCATCGGCTGCTGAGCCTAGCTCGAAAGAGACCGCGGCATCGCTTCAGAATTCCATGATTTGGTTGGATACCGCCCCGGCAGGCAAGCAGGTGTGGGTGGCGTTTCGCAAGACGTTTACCGTCGATGCCAAGCCGTCGCGCGCCGTGCTGAGCCTTTTCGCGGACACGCGGTACATCCTGTGGGTAAACGGCCAGTATGTCGAACGTGGTCCTTGCCGTTTCGATCCGCTTGCCCCGGAGTACGATGAATTCGACATTGCCGAACGCCTTGTGACCGGGACAAACGCAATTGTCCTCTTGGTCCAGCATGTGCACGACGGAAAACCCAAGGAAACGCCCGAAGGATTCTACGGGCGCGGTATGCGGCACGCTCCGGGACTGAGCGCCCAGCTTGCGATAACGGATGTACAGGGAAAGTCGACAACGCTGCTAACCGACCCGTCTTGGCGCGCAAGCACACACACGCAGTTCTTGCAAGGGCGGACGGATTGGGCGGGCAATATGGATGACGTGGATGCCCGGCTCGCGCCGCAGGATTGGACCGCTGTAAGTTTCGACGATTCGTCGTGGGAGCATGCTTCCGCCATAGATGGCACGCAGTGGGGGGGGCTTCAACCTCGGCACATCCCATACCTGCGCGAGACTCCGCTGACGCCTTTGACTGTGTTGGACAGCGGCGAATTAAAGGTCGCGACAGCCTTGACTCAGGTGTTGCCTCTGAAACTGAAAGAGGGGGAGCGCGCGGTGGTAGACGCGGGGCGCTTTGCGCAGGCCTACTCCGTCATCGACTTGGAGGCCGAGGAAGGCGCGCGCGTCGAACTGGAGTTCTGTCAAACCTATTTCGTGTCGGGGAGCAATCCTTTCAATTCCAACGGCCATATTAATACCTATATTGCGCGCGCCGGGCGGCAGACCTTCATGAGCACCGACACCTATGGTTTCAAGTATCTCGCTATTCGCGCAACTTCGGGGAATGTCACGGTTCATAACGTACAGATTGTGAACCGGCTATATCCCTTCGACGCTGTGGGCAAATTTGCGTCCAACGATGCGCTGCTGAACGATCTTTGGCAAATGGGCGTCGATACGGTGCTTGCGTGCAGCGAGGACAGCTACGTCGATTGCGCCACCCGAGAACGCGTCGAGTGGCTGGGGGACGCGGCAGCCGGCGAATATCCGATCACACGCGCCGTGTTTGCGGGGCCGGGCGTAGGCGCCGCGCCGCGCTACGCGGATCCGAGGCTCATTCGCAATGCCCTTTGGCACATCGCACTGAGCCAGCAGCCGGACGGACGCGTGAAGGCGCATCATCCCTCGGACCGCTGGGACATTCACGGATACATCGAGGACTATTCCTGTCTTTGGATTCAGGCTATTCGCAGCTACTACGACAACACCAACGGCTTGGATTATCCGGAGGAAGGCGCGGCGTTTGTTCGGAAGGTGTGGCCGTACGTAACCAAGCAACTTCAGTGGTTCCTTGAGCATCGCACGGAGCGAGGTCTCGTCAAGGCCCGCGAGTTCGTTTTCCCGGGCAATCCTCTTTGCTACTCCGTGTGCGAAGGGGCGACCTTGAATGCATACGTATTCGCTGCCCTGAAGGATGCCGCGTACCTCGCGGAGGCATTGGGCGACACCGGCAAGCGAGATGAATATGCGGCTGCGGCCTCGGATATTCAGAAGTCCTTGTACGAGTACCTTTGGGACAACACAATCGGCGCGTTCAAAGGCAGTCTTGCCGAGGATGGTTCCAAGACGGCCCCGACAGTTCACGCCGCGATCATGGCGCTCTATTTCGACGCCGTGCCGGAGGAGGCGCGCCCACGGCTTGAACAGTGGCTGCTTGAAAACGAAGCGAGGGAAGGGGTCAGCGCGTTTGTTCACATGTTCTTGTTTGAAGTCCTGTATCGCATAAACAGCGACAAGGCCGACCAACTCGTACTTGACCTCACGCGAACGCGCTGGAAGACCATGAGCGAGAGCGAAACCGGCACCGCATGGGAAGGGTTTGGCCCTGGCGAGTACTGCCACAACATGGGATCCGCACCGACGCTGTTCCTCAGCCGGTACGTGCTTGGCGTACGCGTCGACGGGCCGGTGAAGAATCGCAGGATCATTGTCGAGCCGCGCCTTGGCGACATGGAGCACGCGGAAGGCGTTGTGGTCACCGAATTCGGACCCGTCCCCGTGAGGTGGAATCGCAACAAGGAAACCGGTGCGCTGACTTTCGAGTGCTCCGTCCCAAAGGGTATAAGCGCCACGCTCTCACTTCCTGCCGCTGCAGGCGACGCCGAATTGAAGATCGATGGCCGCGTGGTGCCCTCCGGCGAGATCAGTCGGCAAGGCCGTTTTCTGCAGACTGCGCTTCCTTCGGGAGACCACTCCGGGAGCTTGCCTCCACTCGCCGCCACCAAGTAGCTTCAACTCCAGTCGCGAGTTTCGCTCATCGCTCTTTGGGCCCTATAGGGTTTATAGGTCCTTCATTCCCCTCTAATTTGCCACGAACTGCAGCACCCGCGCTGCATGCCCTTCGCTTTTCTCGTTGGCATTCTCGGCCATGCGCAGCCGCAGGACATGCGTGCCAGGCGATAGGTCTTCTGCCAACACGTGGCACACTGGCCGGTGAAATTGCGTGCAGTAGTGGTCGAACAGATCCAGCGTCGTTACGGCGCCGCCATCCACGCTCACCTCCAGCACCCCGGCATCCATCCCCGCAATGGCACTGATGCCTACCATCGTCCCTTCAAACGTCAGTTCCAACGTCGCGCCAGGCTCTGTCGCCGTCAATACATTCACCGGGCCACCGTAATTGCAGGTCTTTTCTG
>JBAZRU010000113.1:0-8402 GCA_041662805.1 Candidatus Hydrogenedentales bacterium
ATGGCTGGGGTCAAATACGCGCCGTTCAAGCCGCACCATGCGCGCATCGTCATCGATTTCGCCCAAGAGGCCAGCACGGTCACGAGAATATAAGGAAGGGGCAGTTGACAGGGCACTCGCCGTAAATGGCGTGGGGCTTCTCGGTGCGCCTCCCAGTGCAGACCAATTCTTGGAATGGCGTGCCTATGCGGCGTTCGCGTTTCAGATTTGACATTCTGCGCGTAAAGTCGATAAAATCTCCTCTTTGTTGGCTGCTGGCGCATCTGTCTACCCTGTTGATGCGCCGGGGCGGAATCACTGCCACCTACGTCAGCCGGGGTAGCTATGTCAACGAGAGGAAAACAAAAGGATCATGGCCAAGTATCGAGGACCAAAGCACAAGCTGTGCCGCCGGTTGGGTTCGTGCATTTGGGGTAGCCCCAAGTGTCCGTCGAATCGTCGGCCCTACGCGCCCGGACAGCACGGGCAGACCAACCGCAAAAAGCTTTCCGTGTATGGACAGCAGTTGCAGGACAAGCAGAAGATTCGCACGCATTACGGGCTGCTTGAGAAGCAGATGCGCCTCACGTTCGAGCGCGCACAGCGCATGGGCGGCGTCACGGGTACAAATCTTCTGATGTTGCTTGAGACGCGTCTCGACTGCACCGTCTATCGGTTGGGCTTTGCGCGCACGATGCAGCAGGGCAGGCAGTTGGTCGTCCACGGGCACATCCTTGTGAATGGCAAGAAGGTCGACCGTCCGTCGTTCCAGGTGAAGACGGGCATGACCATCGGAATTCGCGAAACCAGCCGCAAGGTGCCGGGCATTCAGGAAGGCGTGGAGAATCTCCCCGCGTTCATGCCCGAGTATCTTGAGCGGTCCGCCAAGTCGTTCGAAGGCCGCATGACTGCGACGCCGAACCTTGAGACGATTCCGTTCAAAGCCGACACGCAAGGCGTCATCGGTTTCTATTCGCGGTAAACACGCGGTTGTTGCTTTGCACGGGTGGGCCGTTTCATGCGGCCCGCCCGTTTGCTTCGTTTCACGGCCCACCGAACCGGGTAATGCCGTTGTATGGCGCTTGAACAAACCCTCCGGCCTCTGAGCCTCGTCGAAAACGTCCTCCGGCGGTTGAAGCAGGAAAACGTCGCTGAGGTTGTAGGGCCGTGGGGATCCGGCAAGACCCTCGCCGCGTTGCAGACCGCCCAGGCAGGCGGCCGTCCCTTGCTCATCGTCGCGTCGGGGCGTATCGAAACCGAGGGCATCTACGAAGATCTCCTGACGTTCGAGAAACCGGAGCGGTGCGCCCTCTTCCCCGCGTGGGAGACCCTTCCGACCGATAGTATGGCCCCCGCCGACGATATCGTCGCGGAGCGCATGAACACATTGATGAACCTGATGGCAGCGCTCGATTCGGGCGAACCGATGCGCGTCGTGGCCCCCGTGCGTTCGCTGATGCAGACCGTAGTCCGGCGCGACCGGCTCGCGAAACGGACCCTTCGGCTGGCCGTCGGGCAGGAGCACGATCTCGAAGACCTGATCGATTCGCTCTTGGAGATGGGGTACAACCGCGAGTTGATGGTCGAGCAGCGCGGGCACATGAGCGTGCGCGGCGGGATTTTCGATCTCTTTCCGATTTCGAGCGAGTTGCCGTTTCGCATCGAGTTCTTCGGCGACGAGATTGAGTCCATCCGGCGTTTCGAGCCGGAGACGCAGCGCAGCGTAGGCTCGGTCGAAGAGATCATGGTGTTGCCGCGATCGGAACGCGCCCAACTGACGGCGGAGACGTCGAACAGCGAAGCGCTTGCCACCTTGCTGGATTACTTTCCGAAGGACACGCTCGTGGCGCTAGACGAACCCCTCGCGATTCGCGAAGAGGCCCAGACCATCGAGCGCCAAATCGGCGAATCGCCATTCATCCTTCCGTGGGGCGACCTCGAAAAGCGTATGGAACGGTGCTCCCGTCTGCTGATGAGCCAAGTCTCGTCGATCACCGGCGACGCTTCCATCCGCGTTTCCGCGAACATGCAGGCCCTGTCCGAGTGGCACGGTCGCACCGACGCATTTTGGGAACAGCTCCAGGAATGGGACAAGGCCAAGTACACGGTCGTGCTGCTATGCGCGACGTCTGGCGAGCGCAAACGGCTGCACGAGTTGCTCGAAGAGCGTGGCTATCGCGTAGGCCAGGACGCCTTCGATTTGCGCGTCGAATTGGGCCGGCTGCGCGCGGCCTTCGCGTCGGAGACGGACAAGCTCGCGATGGTGAGCGAGCGCGAAATGTTCGGCCGGCACTACATGCGCCGCAGCCGCAAACGATTCGAGGCGGGCATTGCCCTCACGGCGTTCAGCGACCTGCGATCGGGCGACTACATCGTGCATTCCGAGCACGGCATCGGGCGCTACCTCGGCCTGCGCCGGTTCGAGGGCAAGGCGGGCGATTTCCTCGCGTTGCAGTATTCCGGCGGCGACAAGGTCTATGTGCCGGTGACGCACATCGACATGATCCAGAAGTACACGGCGGGCGAAGGCGCACTGCCGAAGGTCGATAAGATTGGCGGGTCCACGTGGGCGCGGACCAAGGCGCGCACGAAGAAGGCCATCCGCGATATGACGCAGGAGTTGCTAACGCTCTACGCCGCGCGCGAGAGCCGCGAGGGTCACGCGTACAGCGCCGATACGCCGTGGCAGGTCGAGTTCGAGGATTCGTTCGAGTACGACGAGACGCCCGACCAGGCGCGCGCCATCGACGATGTGAAGCGCGACATGGAGACGCCGAAGCCGATGGACCGGCTGATCTGCGGCGACGTCGGCTACGGCAAAACGGAAGTGGCGATGCGCGCCGCGTTTAAGGCCGTGATGGACGGGAAGCAGGTGGCTATTCTCGTGCCGACGACGGTGCTTGCCGAGCAGCACTACACGACGCTGTGCGAGCGGTTCGCGGATTTCCCGGTGAAGGTGGAAATGCTCAGCCGGTTTCGCACGGCGCAGCAACAGAAGATCACGGTCGAACGCCTCAAGTCGGGGGAGTGCGACGTGGTGGTCGGCACGCACCGGCTTGTATCGAAGGACATCCAATTCAAGAATCTTGGTCTCGTCGTCATCGACGAAGAACAGCGATTCGGCGTGGCGCACAAGGAACGGCTCAAGCACTTGCGCACCACGGTCGACGTGCTGACCTTGACGGCGACGCCCATCCCGCGAACGTTGAACCTATCGCTGATGGGCGCGCGGGACATGAGTGTCATCAATACCGCGCCCAACGACCGGTTGCCGATCCACACGTGCATTGAGAATTTCGACGAGCAACTTGTACGCGAATCGATCCAGCGCGAGTTGGCCCGTGAAGGCCAGGTCTTCTACGTGCATAATCGTGTGCAGACCATCATCCCGGTGGCGGAGATGGTGAAGAAGCTCGCGCCGGGCGCGCGTGTCGCCGTGGGGCATGGCCAGATGTCAGAGCACGAACTCGAACGCGTCATGACCGCATTCTTCCATCGCGAAGTCGATGTGCTGGTCTGCACGACGATCATCGGTTCGGGGATCGACGTGCCCAATGCCAACACCATCATCATCGACCGGGCCGATCACTTCGGCCTCGCGGAATTGTATCAGTTGCGCGGCCGCGTCGGCCGGTACAAGCACCGCGCGTTCGCGTATCTGCTCGTGCCCGCGGACCGCGCCCTTTCGGAAGACGCGCAGAAGCGTTTGAAGGCGCTCGAAGAATTCTCGACCTTGGGATCCGGATTCCGCATCGCGATGCGCGACCTTGAGATTCGCGGGTGCGGCAATATCCTCGGCGGGGAACAGTCGGGGTATATCACGGCGGTCGGTTACGACACCTACTCGCAGCTTGTGGCGGAGGCCGTGGCCGAGATCAAGGGCGAACCGGTGCGCCGCGTGAACCTGCCTCAATTCGAGATCGTCATCGACGCGTACATCCCCGAGGATTATGTGCCCTCGGAGACCCAGAAGCTTACGCTCTACAAACGCCTCGCGGGCCTCTCCAGCGTGGAGGAAGTTGACGAGATGCGCGCGGAACTCGCGGACCGGTTCGGTTCAGTGCCGGGGCCGGTAACGCGGCTTCTCGAAGTAATGCGCGTGCGTGCAGTAGCCGCGGAGGCCGGCGTGAAACGCATCGTTGCGGCGAAAGATGTCGTCGCTGTTGAATTCGAAAGCGGGAACGCGTTATCGCGTTCTCGTCGCGCCGCATTGGCGGATGCATTCGGCGGCAAGCTCGAATTCGCGTGGCAAGACAAACCTTCCATCACCTACCGGGTGCCCACCAAAGATGGGCAGAACGTCCTTCGCGCCGCGCTGGAACTGGCCAAAGCGTTGGTGGAGGTTTGAGCGTAGTGGCGGGATGCGGCTGCCCCGAGTCGGACGCCTTCGCGCAGCGCGGTCTTACTGCACTCTGGCCGCCGGTTCGGCAGGAGAAGCGCCATGATCGGCGCCTTCCGTGACGGAGTCGCTGCTTGGCGTCGTGCTGTCCATTGGCGAAGAGGAGAGTTCGCCTCCATTGGCCAATGGAGCAGACTCCGCTTCGGAGTCGTCTTCGCTTGTCATGATGCTCTCCTCATCCGGGTCGTGAATAACGAACTCGACGCGCCGGTTCTTCGCGCGTCCGGCTTCCGTGTCGTTCGAAGCGACGGGATGATGCTCCGCATAGCCGCTGGCCGACAAGCGATTGCCCGGAATGCCCGTCGCGTCGATCATATACGAGACAACGTTCACGGCACGTTCGGTCGAGAGCTGGAAATTGCTGGAGTAGCGCGCACTGCGAATAGGGACATTGTCGGTATGCCCCTCCACGTTGACGGTGTAATTCTTGGTGGCCAGCACCGTGCCAATCTTCGCGACCAAGTCTTGAGCCGTCGTGGTCAGATCCGCGCTGCCCACGCCGAAAAGAAGTGAATCCGAGAGCCCCATGGAGACCTTGTGCCCCGACGGATCCAGTTTGACGCTGATCGAATTCTCCAGACCGCTCGACTTGACCAAAGCGTCCAAGTCGTTCTTCAGTTTCTTCATTCGCGATCGAAGCGCGTCGATCTTCTCCGTCTTCGTCTTGCCCGACCTTCGGGTGCGATCCGTACCTTCGGTGCCCGACGGCCTCATCGTATTGCCTGGGGCAATTTGCCCGCCTATTCCCGTCGGACTCGCGGCAGGATTGCCCATTTCGGCGCGCATGGCTACGGCAAGGGCCTTGAATTTCTGCTTGTCCACGTTCGAGAGCGCGTACATTACCACGAAGAACACCATCAGGAGCGTGATCAAGTCTGCATAGGTCAGCAGCCACCGCTCCTCGTTCTCGTGTTCTTCATGCTTCTTATGGCGTCCGCTCATCGAGACCACCCTGTTCCGCGCGCACGCGCTCTATTATGCCTTGGCGCCTGCGCGCACCTTCTCGGTGAGGAAGGCGAGGAGTTTTTGATTGACCACGTGCGGACCGTCGCCCGAGTAGATGGAGAGAATGCCCTCGGTGATCATCTCGCGCAACGCGACTTCTTCTTTGGCGATAATCCCAAATTTTTTCGAGATGGGAAGAAACGCGAGGTTCGCGGAGGATACGCCATAGAGCGTTGCGATGAACGCCATGGCGATGGCCGGCCCGAGCTTGTCCGGTTCGGACAAGTTGCCCAGCACGGTAATCAGACCAATTACTGTTCCGATAATCCCCAGCGTGGGCGCGAAGCCTCCCGCCGTGGCAAATACCGCGCCACTTGTCTTCAACGCATCCTCGTCGACGGTCATTTGCGTGATCAGCAATTGCTTCACGAGTTCCGCATTGGTGCCGTCCACAATCAGGCGAATGCCCTGCTTCAAGAAGGGGTGCTCGATCTTGAGCTTGTACTCCTGCAACGCAAGAATTCCATCCTTGCGGGTGATACCGGCCATTTCCACGAACATTTGAATGAGGACATTTAGGTCGTACGCGTTCCGAAATACCAAAAGCTTCAGATTCCCCAGAACATCCAGAATGTTCCGAAGCGTGAAGCATGCGATCGTCGCGCCGGTCGTCCCCCCGAACACGATTAACAATGCGGTCGGCGCCAACAGGGCGCCTATGCTCGTCCCTTCTTCGATGGCGGCGATGAGCACCGATAGGACACCAAGCAGGATGCCGGCGATTGTGATAGGATCCATAGATATAAAGCGTCCTATTGCTGATCTTTTAGGGTCTGAAGTCCAAGCAATCCCCTGCTGCCCGTTTGGCCGAGGAAGTCTCCTCGTTCGCGGAAGCATCCAAGCGGACGGCTTCATCTTCTACCACGGGCCGATGTGAAATGCAAACCGCGCCTGTCATACTAGCCTGCACGGCACACAGAGGAGGCCTGCCATGGCAGATTCTTTCGTCCAGGTACGCGTCGAAGACCATCTGTATTTCGTTACCCTGAACCGGCCCGAAAAGCGCAACGCGCTCACGCCCGAGATGGTGCTTGAGCTTGCCGCCGCCGTCCGTGAAGCCGATGAGCATCCCGAAGTGCGCGCCGTCATCGTCAACGCGAACGGCCCCGTGTTTTCCGCGGGCATCGACCTCATGGCTCTTGCCCAGGCAAAAGCCGCCGCGCAGGACCAGAATCCCGCGCGTTGGTTGCGACGCATGGCCGACCGTCTTCAGGACGCCCTCCACACCATCGAGTCCACGGAACTCCCAGTCATCGGCGTGCTCCAGGGGCGGGTCATCGGACTGGGGCTTGAAGTCGCGTTGTCCTTCGACTTTCGTGTCGCCGCCGACTCTTGCCTGCTCAGCATTCCGGAAAGCCGCATGGGCCTGGTCGCCGACGTGGGTGGCACCACGCGACTTTGTCGGCTCATTGGTCCCAGCCGTGCAAAGGACATGCTCATGACTGCGCGTAACGTCGAGGCCCCGGAGGCCCTCCAATGGGGTCTGGTCAATCGCGTCGTGCCGCAGGGACAACTGATGGAATGTGCCACCGCGTTGGCCAACGAGATTGCCCAAAACGCGCCGCTGGCCGTTGGCATGGCAAAGCTTATCGTCGATCAGGGCGATGGCCTCGACAAGCATTCCCAGCTCGCCATCGAGCGATGGGCTCAGAGCCAACTCATCTCCTCCGAAGACCTTATGGAGGCCGTGTCCGCCTTTATGGAGAAGCGTCCGGCACACTTCAAAGGGAGGTAGCCCAGTGCCACTCAGCCCTTGTGAATCCCACGCTCCGGACGCATCTTCGCGCCATACGCCTTGCCGCAATCGACAATCGTATGATAGGGTGGATGCAGGATATGCGAGGAAAGCTGCAAGGCCAACTCGCCCATAGACCAAGCAATTGAGGACGACCATGAAAAAGAAGTGCATTATGGCTCCCCGGGGACCGGCGGCGGCAGGCCCCTATTCGCATGCCGTAGCGGCAGGGAATCTGTTATTCGTGTCGGGGCAGGGACCGATGGCCCCGGATGGAAGCGGACTGAAGACGAAATCGTTCGAGGAGGAGGTCCGGCAGACCTTCGAGAACCTGAAGGCCATCCTCGAAGACGCGGGCTCGGGCATGCAACATGTCGTAAAGACCAACGTATACTTGGATAACATGGACAACTTTGGCGAGATGAACGCCATTTACAAGGAATATTTCCCAAGCGACTACCCGGCCCGTACGACGATCCAAGCGGCGCGCTTGCCGCTGAATATTCGTATCGAGGTTGAAGCGGTCGCGATTCTCCCAGGCGCATGAGCACATCCACCTACAGCGGAGTCCACCGCGGAGCGCGAGCCATCACGTTCGTTGCGATGGCGCTGTGCCTGGCCGGAGCGGCATATGCCTTGAGCGCCGCCGAGTTCAATACGTTGGGCGTCGAGGCCTACAACGCCAAGCAATGGGACGAGGCGGCGAAGCATTTCGAGCAGGCCTATAAGCTTGCCCCGGACAATGCGACCGTCAAACGGAATCTGTGCAACACCTACCAGGCGCAAGCGAACGAGTCGGCCAAGGAATCCGATTTCGCGGGCGGCGTTGAGAAGCTGCTTGTCGCCGTAAGCGCGGACCCCGAAAACCCTTCGGCCCTGGCTCAACTGGGTGCGTATTACCTGCGACTCGACATGGTGAACGACGCCGTCTTCCGGCTCGAAGACAGTGTCGAGCTGGATCCGGACAATCTGGACGTTCAGGAACTGCTCGGAGACGCCTATTACAAAGCGAATGATTTGGCCGCGGCGCTGGCGCAGTGGGAGCTTGTGCGAGAGCGCGATCCCGGTCGCCGAAGCCTGGTCGAGAAATTGGACAGGGCTTATCGCGAAGAAGGCGTCGAGGGCGGATACCGGAAGACCCAGTCCGCGCACTTCGTCATCAGCTTCGCGCCCAACACCAGCGGCGGCGATTTGGGCAAAGTGCTCCAGACCCTTGAACGGGCATACCGGGACATCGGCCGTAAGTTCGGCAACGTGTACCCTCCCGCGCCGATTCAAGTCGTG
>JBAZRU010000113.1:8412-9613 GCA_041662805.1 Candidatus Hydrogenedentales bacterium
CCTTGCTCGACGAACACATCGGGGCCGTGTACGACGGCAAGATTCGCATCCCGATTCGCGACGCGGCCGGCGCCCCGATACCGGAAGCCGAGTTGTGGCGCAGGCTCTTTCACGAATACACCCATGTGGTCGTGCGGTATTGGGCAGGCGACTCCGTTCCGTGGTGGTTGAACGAAGGATTGGCGGAAACGTTTTCCAACCGTCTCACGACGGCCGAGACGGGATTGCTGCGGGAAGCCGCCGCCGCCAACCTGCTGATGCCGCTCGACACCCTGGAAGAGGCCCAATTGAAGCGGCTATCCCCGGACATCCTGCAGATCGCCTACATGCAAGCCCATGCGACTGTCGAGTTCCTTTGGGGCCGATACGGAATTCGTGGAGTCGCCCCCATGCTCGACGCGCTCACACAAGGTTCCACCCCGGAAGAAGCGCTGCGAACCAGCTACAAGCTCACGTACGACCGCTTGTACAAGGAAGTCACCGCGAGACTCGGTGTCACCGTCTCGAAAAAGTAGGGGCATTTCGCCGAGACTCTTGCGGGGTGCAGGCGCCGCGTTTCGCACTCGCTACATCAGTATCGCGAGAAAGTGCGTGCGATCTTCTTCGTCCGAAATATCTTTCGCCGCCGACATGGCCAATGCTCTGAATTCTTTGGCTTTCTTGGCGTCGCCGCTGCACGCGTAGGCTCGGGCATTCCCCGCGTATGCGGCCGCAAGGTCAAACGGTGTGGTCTCCAGACCGTCGAGCTGGCTCAGTTCCAGACACCGCACCGCATACCGAAGCGCCAACGCGCAGCTCCCCAAGGCCGAATGCGCAAACGTCAACAAACACATCGCGCGTTGCTCGTTGAGCGCATTTCCCACGTGCATCCAATGAAAGCACGAGGCATGCGCGGCGTGCAGCATCTGCGCATCTTCGTCGGGCGTGCGCGACGGCCTTTCGAATAGATCCCACGCCAAGTTGTTGCACTCCACTGCGAACCAATGATGCGCCTTGTCCAGATCGTCAGAAGGATTCATACAGTAACCTCCCATACGCCCATGCAGCGGTGCCGTTCTGGGGTAGAGTGTCGCAATCCCCGGCCTCGCATGCAAATTTGTCTCGGCCTTGGACTGGCTCCAGCGCGAGGCTGCGGTTTACACGGACGTTTCGCCGAAACGTCCGCAGGTTACCTAAGGCTGAGGGTGGAGGCAAAGAGGCG
>JBAZRU010000113.1:9623-13471 GCA_041662805.1 Candidatus Hydrogenedentales bacterium
TTTCGGTGAAACCGCCCTACCCCATGAGAGGCAGAGTATTGGTAGGGACGTTTCGCCGAAACGTCCGCGGGTAACTGAAGTCTGCGGGAAGAGAATCAAACCCGCCCCGAAGCCCCCCTTTAACGCGCGCACCACTCAAACAGCGCCACCCACTCCTTCCGCTGCATCTCGATCAGATCCAATGGCTCCTCTTTGTGCCTGCGTTGCACCTCGTCCACGAACGCATGCGGGTCGTGCCCATGCGGGATGGCCGGGTGCGTCCCCACGCGATTGAACCAATAATGCGCGTTGCCGAAGTCCCCTTCCCGCCGGTGCATGATTCCGTGCCAGAACGCCCCCGTAGAATCCTCGATGCCTTGGCTGATGGTGTGGCTCCGGTCGAGCTCGTCGATATAGAGCCACAGCGCGGCTCGCAAGGCTGGCCGTTCGGCGATTACACTCATGCGTTCGATCGACTCGACGAGACCAACTTGCTCGTTGGTTCCGCCCTTCACCACGACGAGTTGCCGCATGGAATCGTCCAAAGGCCACCAATTGAAAAGAGGGGTGACGACCTTGACGATTGGGTCGGGCAAATTGATGGGCCTACTTCTGAAGCTCACTGCACGCTGCCATCCATGGTGTACTCCTCAATTCGCCTTCCCGCCGTGCAGGAATCCGCCGGTGGGTGTCTTGGGGGCCTTGTACTTGAAGGGCAACGTGTCGGGGGTCACATAAACCTCCGTTGTGAACTTCAGCGGCAATCCCGAGGGGGAGTCGTACGTCAATTCCATCGTGTACGCGGTCCACCCCTTGCCCGGCTTCGCGACCTTGGCTACGTACACGCCGTCGCCCTGTTCTGCCACCTCCGTGCTGGTCCATGTCTTCCCGATGGAATCTACGCGGAAATCCCGCGCCTTGGGATTCGTTGCCTGCCACAAGGTGACGGCCTTCGGTTTGTCGGTCGCCTTCACCGTGATCGTCCCGCGCGCATGCTCGAACGTGAACTTGGGCCGGGGCGTCCCGTGCACAATTGCGGCATGAAACGCGGCCACGCTTTCCAGCGCGTCCGTCCCGTCGAGGGAATGCTTGGAGTTCGGCACGTTGCGCACATACGTCTCTCCGGGGAGATCCTTCAAATAGAACCGCGTCGAATCGGGTAAGAAGAATTCGTCGCCCGTTGCGTTGATGATCAGCTTCGGCATCGTATACCGCGACCGGTACTCGTACGGCTCCACGATCTTTAGGAGCGCCTTGTACTCGGGCGTTCCCATCCAATTCATGAGTCCCATGTGCGTGTAGTCGCCCACGGCCGGAGCCCAGAATCCGTAGGCTTCCCAGTGATGCTCGAACGAGGGTTCGAGGTTCAACATGTTGATTACCGCGGGGATGATGCCCACCACCCGCTTGTCCACCGCTGCCGTCGTCCACGTTGTCCAGCCGCGCTTCGAGCCTCCCGCCACCACGAAGCGATTTACGGTGACGGCCCCGCCCTCCGCGCTTTGGCAGAACGACGTAATCGAATCCATCGCGCGTACGACCGCCTTTGTCATCGGAAGCCGCGCCGGCCACGTCTCGTCGCCGGTCTTCAAGAACTTGTCCCAGGTATACGCAATGAGCGAATCCTCTTTGCGCCCTTTGGTCTCCCCCGCAAAAGTCAACGGCTGGTTGGGGATCATCCGCAGATCCGCCGTCACCGTATTGGTCGTGAGCGCAATTTTCACCATCCCCTCATCCGGTTTCGCCGGGGCATCGCCTCCGTTGCCTCCTCCGGAGATGAACAGGAATCCAATCGGGCTGACGACCTTGTCCGGCTTGACGATAGTCAGCCAATGTTTCCACAGCGTGCGGTCCACTTCCTCCGGAGTCCTCCAGGACTGCGACGTCATGTCCAGCACATAGGCGGTAAAACCCTCGCCCTTAATCGTGTTGACCATGCTGTACGTGTAGCTGGCGTCGGGCGCTTGCACGTACCGGTCCAGGGCGGTCTGTTCGCTTCCCGGCTCGGGACCCTCGGGCTTCTGCACATGCGCGCACCCGGCCAGCACGGCCAGCATCGCAATCGCGTAACACACCGTTCGCAGGACGTTCGAGGATATCGGTCTCATGACGTAGTCTCCCGTTGGACACAGCACCGGAACTCCTGCCGTCATGCTCGAAGGCGCTGGAGGCAGGAAAGAAAGCGTGGCATGGATTGCCCGATTTGTCAATTTGGAGTGGCTCCATTCCCGGCCGCATGCGAGGCGCCGCTAGTCTCGGGGGGTGCGTCCCAAGTGTGGGAGCAGACAGTTCTTCCTGAAAAGACGGCATGTGCTCTGCAAATGCTCGGAGACAATCGGCGTTTTGTCCAGGATATAGGGTCTTCATGATCTCTTGCGGTCCCTTTGCGCCAAAGGCGTAGGGGGTGCTTGGACGTGTCCGGGCGTGAATTCCGCGGGCCAGCGCCCGCGACGAACTACCGCGAAAAGAACGGCGGAATAGGTGCTCCGAGTGCAACGAATCACCTATATATATAGGAAGTAACACTCGAGGACCAAACCATGCTTATCCAGTCCCGATCACAATCCCGCGCCTCCCTGGACTCTGGACCCCAGACCCCAGATCCCAGACACGAGCGGGACCCCCCCTTGAATCGTCAAACTACATGGGTGCACCCCCCGAAGAGAATTGATCACGGACCTGAATGTGGCTTGTCGAAAGACCCTGCCACAACACGAGACCCCAGACCCGCGCGGGCCCCCTTGAATCGTCAAAAGAAAGCAGGGGTGCACCCCCTACGGATATTCCACGCAGCCCCATGTACGCAACATATTGGCCCCCAATCCAAGACCCGGAATTCTCTACCCCCTTGAATCGTCAAAAGAACACAAGGGTGCACCCCCTACATGGAATCGGACGCACGCCCTTGTCTCGTCAAACGTCGCACGAACCGCAGGCATTCGCCTATACTCAGCGCCGGTGTGACTGGGGGTCTTCAACCAGAAGAGAGATGGTGCCATGCGTACACGAGCGATTGCGGCGATTCTCGGGCTAGGTGTTCTGTTGTCGGGTGCGGCGGCGGCAGATACGCTGTGGAGCGTAGGCCGCGTGGATGGCGACTACGGGGAATTCGCCCTTGTGGGCGCCTATGCGGATTTCTCAACGGCTTTTCCGGGGGATGTGACCTACAAACCCGGTTCCGATTCCGCACGTAAGAACTGGCCGTTTATTCAGCCTGGGCCGGAAGACGCATGGGCGGGTAGCAAACCGCACCCGTACTCCGTGAACTTCAACCTGAGAAAAGCGCCTAAGTCCGCGTGCAGGCTGATGGTGCATCTCTGCGACACGCATCAAAGCGCCCCGGTGCTTGCCGTGAACGTGAATGGACACGAGTGCGAACCGGTCCAATTGCCGGGCGGCGCGGGCGATGGCTCGTTGACCGATGCGAAAGCGGGTCGGCGGCACGCACAGGCGTTTGTGTTTCCAGGCGACTGGCTGAGCCGCGGAAAGAACACCGTGACGCTGACGACAACGTCCGGGTCGTGGATGTTGTACGACGCGCTGGTGCTGGAATCGGGACTTCCGACCACGCCGCAGGTGAGCCGCATGACTGCGTCGTGCACGCCGATGTTCAAGAACGTGGACGGAGTGCTCAAGCAGGCGGTCCGGGTAGAAATCGAGAACAACGGCCTGGAAGGCGAAGGCCAAGTGCAGATCGTTGACCTTCCGGGAACGGAGCAGACTGTCGTCATAAAGCAAGGCACGCAGGTCTATCACGTGCTCGTGCCTCCGTTCGCGCAGGAGGAGACGTTGCGCGTAAAGCTGACCGTGGGCGACAAAGCTGAAGAGGCCGCGTTCGATGCGAAGCCGGAAAAGCAGTACCAGCTCTT
>JBAZRU010000114.1:0-13450 GCA_041662805.1 Candidatus Hydrogenedentales bacterium
ATTAATTGGCTTCTTCGCAACGCTACTTGCAACACTCAACCTGCTCGACATGGGCCTCAGTTCCACCCTGAACCGTCAATTGGCTCGATGCTCGGCTTCATCGGGTACAAGCCAGGAACAGCACGATCTTGTACGGACACTTGAGTGCATTTATTGGCTCACAGCGCTTGTGGTTGGCACTGTAATCTTGCTGACAGCGCCCTATATAGCCCGTTATTGGGTGAATGCACAGAACCTCACTTCCCGCACGGTCTCCACCGCGATATCTCTGATGGGGCTAATCTTTGTCTTTCAATTTCCATTTGGCCTTTACCAGGGGGGGTTGATGGGACTTCAGCGCCATGTGACCGTCAATGGAATCCTTGGGGCCATGGCAGTCCTTCGTAGTCTAGGTGCCGTGGGAGTCTTGCTGTGGTTCTCCCCCACCATCAGCGCCTACTTTCTCTGGCAGTTTCTATGCAGCGGAGTGCAGGTCATTCTCATACGCGCATGTCTATGGAAGGCACTGCCCCCGGCTCCCGATCGGCCGAGATTTCGCGTACCGACCCTGGCCCCCATATGGCGCTTCGCAGCCGGAATGACCGGAATAGCGTTGGTCTCAATCGTCCTGAGCAACATGGACAGGGTGCTTCTGAGCAAGATGTTACCGCTCAGGGAGTTCGGTTACTACATGGCGGCCGCGACTCTCTCAAGCGGGATTCTGACACTTGCGATGCCATTCTTCATGGCGGCCTTTCCCAGGTTCTCCCAGATGATGGCCGGTGGCTGCCAAAAGGAACTCAAGCAGCTTTACCACGCCCTGTGTCAGACCGTCTCGTGCGCGGTGTTGCCTTGCGTTGCAGTATTGGCTTTTTTCTCCCCCAATGTTGTCTTTGTGTGGTCAAACAACAAGGACTTGGTCGAACATTCGAGCGCGATCGTCGGACTGCTTGTAGTCGGCACAGGGATCAACGCGGTCTTAAACATCCCGTATGCTCTGCAATTGGCCGACGGTTGGACCAAGTTTGCCTTCTATCAGAATGTCATCTCCGTGGTGTTGCTCTTGCCCTTGCTTGTCATACTGATCCGACACTTTGGAGCGGTGGGAGCGGCAATGAATTGGGTTATCCTGCACATCGGGTATATACTGATTTCACCCCATGTGATGCACTCACGCCTGCTTCCGACCGAGAAATGGAGATGGTATTTTGGCGACCTGCTTATTCCAGCTTCTGGAATCGTCGCGGCTGTTTGGGTGGCGCGTATTCTGCTGCCGTTGGATAATTACGGTCGGCTTGTGCAGCTTGTGGCACTGGGGGGCATCTGGGGCGCAGCTGTTCTTAGCGGTGCCGCTCTGTGTCCAGAGGTGAGAAGGTTGGCTCAGGCGCAGTGGCGCAAAGTTCGGGGCGTTGGTCGCCCGGAAAGAAGCGAGACATGAGCGGTCAATCTCAACCATCGTTCTCTGTGATCATTCCTACGCGTGAACGGGCCGACACGCTTAAATACGCAATCGCAACAGCGCTCAATCAGGATTTCGATGCATTCGAAGTGATTGTGAGCGACAATTGCTCGCTAGATGACACTCGGGAGGTGGTGCTGGAATTCAACGATCCGCGAGTGAAGTATTTTAATACCGGGCGGCGCCTTTCTATGTGCGACAATTACGAATTCGCGCTTGAACACGCGACAGGGAAGTATGTAACCATCATTGGTGACGATGATGCCGTCATGCCCGGGGCACTCCGAAGGCTGAATGCCGAAATGGAAGCCCACCCCTCCTCTATCTATGCCTGGCCCAAGGGGGTCTACGTCTGGCCGTTCGGGGAACGGAAGGCAACTGTGGAACGAATTCCCCATATTTCGCCACGGCGTGAAATTAATCTTGAGAAGTCGGTGCGCCGATGTGTTTCGCAGGGCGCGTGGGGGTATACACGGATACCCAACGTGTACCACTCCATGGTCAAAGCGCAGATATTGAGCGAAATTCGCACCACTACAGGACGTGTCTTCCACTCCACGCAACCGGATCTCTTCACAGGATTTGCGTTGCCTGTATTCTCCAATACGGCGCTAAACGTTGGCTATCCTGTGACTCTACACGGACGCTCTCCAAAGTCCAATGGCGGAGTAGCCGTTGACAAGGGAGCACTTGAGAATATCAGTCTTTACCTTCGAGAATTTGGCGATTATCAGGTACATCCTACGTTGCCCGTTGAGTTTCCCCATCTAGCACCTCACGCAAATTTCCTGCCCGACTCGTTGCTTGTGGCCATTGAGCTGTTTCCCGAATATTACGAAAGAATGAAATTCAATTATGAAGCCATGTGGACGCTGTTCTGTCTGAATACGGATAAGGGTTTCCGTTTCGGTATTCGTACACGGGACATCCTCTTGAACACTCCAAAGATTCGTCGCTACCATTCGTTTAGCACGCTCCGCTTCTTGCTTCATCTGGCTGCCTACAAAGTCTTTCTGAGTTCTCGAGAACTCTTGAAGCGTCCCCCCGAGCTTGGACCATTCCAGAGCGATGCTCCGAACAACATCCTCGACTTTGTGAAGCAACTGGATGAGTGGCAGGCGAGTCAAAGGACTTCCTAGTGGCGGCCGAGCGATTACAGCGCCTAAAAGCATCCCCTAGCCTGCCCCGCAAGGGGGGGGTGTTTATTGGACTGGTTCTTACCGCATTCTGTGTTGGATGGGCAACGTACACCTTCAGCCTCTTTGATGTTGGACGGTTTTCGATAACGCTCTTGCTGCTTGCCTCGTGTGCCCTTACCGTTTCCGGTTTCCGGATTACGCCGTCTCTGTTTATCGCTTGCTCATGCCTTTTCTTTTCCAGCATCCTGGCATGGGGCGTGTCTTACATGGGGTACAAGGGCTCAGAAAGAACCTTCACACACTTGTTCCAGGCCATGCTTGGCATCGGAGTGATGATTGGAACGGCCTCTGTCAATTGGGATCAACAGTGGCCTCGGTTTCGCAAGATGTTCGCATGGGTCGCGGTCGTCGTCTTGGTCTTTGGCTTTTACCAAATTGCTGCGCGGAAATATGGTATGCCTCTCGCGTTTCTGCCTATGACCAACCTGCAACTGGGATCGGACGAGGGGATGCAACGGGGATATCACCTCGCGCTGGGTAGCACAGGCGAGTTTACACGAGTCTCCTCATTTCTAGCCGAACCTTCGGACCTCGGTCGGTTCATGCTCTGGGTTTTTGCAGTCGGTCTAGCGTGCAGAGAGCGCACTCAGCGTGTTTTGCTACTGACTGTTGGGACAGTCGGGATTATGCTCTCTCAGTCCATGGGAGGGCTGCTGGGATTGACGTTGGTGCTAGCCGTAGTAATGCTCTTGAAGCGCGATTTGCGCGGACTCTTTCTGAGCATGCTTCTGTTTGGGATAGCGTTTATAGTCTTTTCCCACTATTGGCCGGACGAGACAGGTGCGTTGATGGAACGGGCTGGGTTCATCGCGCGCGAGCGCGGGGCCTATCTGGGTGAGACGGGACGTTTCCGGTACATTTTCGAGCATCTGGGCGTTTTCCAGGCCGCTCCATTCATCGGACATGGCATCGCCTCCTTCCGTACCGTAACTCCTCCTGAGAGTATTGTCTTCAATGGAGTAATGCTTCTTCTAATTGAGAGGGGCCTCATAGGCGCGTTTTTTTTCCTTGCGCCGTTCCTCTGGGTCTTCCTGAGGCTCTATAGATCGAGTTCGCTGCGAGATGAAGTCACCCAAACGGCATTGTTTGTCTTGGTCGTCGAGATCTACTGTTTCACGACATTTGCGATGATCTATTTCCCGCCCATCTATTTTGCCTTGGGGTTTGCAGTATCGCGTATTCGTTCTGGAATCAGATTGGCACATCGCTGCCCTGACGTGCCGTCTATCGGGCTTGTGGACAAACCGGTTGCGGACAACAGTGCCGTACTCTGCGATGCATCACCCCTTCGCGTTTTTCCTTTGAGTGGCAAGGCATGATTGCAGCCTCAGACCGGAGTCTGACAGAGTGCAGAAGAAGAAGAGAGTATTAATCGATCCGCGAGCCAACACTCCTGCCTATGACGTGGCATTGCTCGCGGGCTTGCGCCGACAGGGCGAGGACGCGGAACTGTTCACGGCAGATTTTTATCCCGATCCCTACGCGCCCGCCTCTAAAGTACCCGGCCGTCGCTACTACTTTTTGCGTCTTTCTCGATTCTTACGGCGCAAGTTCAAGCACGTCAAACCGGTCGTGAAGGTCGCAATCCTGTTGGGGCCTATCGAGTACGTAGCGGATTTGTTGCGTTTGGCATTCTACTGTCTCTTGAAACGGCCTACTCTGCACATTGTGTGGGCGTTTGTACTCCCTGCAGACCTGCTATTTCTGCTCTTCGTGAGACTGATTGGACTTCAGGTCGTCTACACGGTACACAACCCACTACCTCACGACAAAGAGACCCGGACCAACAAGCTTCTCTATGGGCTGCTTTACGGCCTCACAAATGAACTCATCTTTCACTGTCAGGCAACGGTTGATGACTGCAAGGCGGTCATTCCCCTTGAGGGAAGGAAGTGGTCCATTATACCGTGCGGCGTATTCTTTGCCGATTGGGAGCCGGTGAGACGGGAGGAAGCGCGCAAGAAACTGGGGTGGCCTCAGGATGAGACAATAGTGGTTTTTGTGGGTCATGCGAGGCCCTACAAAGGTCTTGACATTCTCCTTCGTGCGATAGCCGCGATGAACACAGAGCAGCGCGTCAGATTGGTTGTCTCAGCCAGCTTTCGCTTTGCGCACATGGAAGATTTCGCCGAGTTGTTCGACGCCGTACGAGCAAAAGTGGCGCTTGATATATACGATGAAGTGCCGTCGGACGAGCGTTTCGTCCATTTAACGTGCGGCGCTGACCTTTTCGTCCTCCCCTACAGGTCCGGTACTGCCAGCGTGTCAGGGATGACTGCGGTTCGTTTCGGCACCCCACTCATAGTCACGAACGTGGGTGCTCTACCTGAGATGCTGGGGGAAGGATTGGCTGAATACGTGGTGGAACCTTGTAACGTAGACGCGTTGCGTGATGCGTTGGAACGCTTTCTCGCTCTGGATGCAGCGCAGCGAAAGGACATCGGAGAGGCACTTGAACATCGAGGCAGGGAACATTTCGGTTGGGACAATATTGCCCGCCAAACTATAGCGGTCTACAACTCTCACCAGGATCCTTCGAAATGACGATTAATATCGCGAGGGGAGGGCATTCCCAGTCATCGCAGAGATTACGGGCCATATCTGGAAGTGTTAAGGGGATGCTAATGTGAACAACATAGTTTCAATAATCATACCGGCCTACAACGAGGAAGGTTTCATCGCCCGTTGTTTAGATTCACTTTTGGCGAATGACTATCCTCTGGAACAACTCGAAATACTGGTACTCGATGGTATGAGTCAGGACAGTACGCCCGTAATTGTCGAGGAGTATTCTCGGAAATACAATCAAGTGAAATTGATTGAGAATGAGTACAGGGTTCAGGTGAAGGGTCTAAATAAGGGACTCCGCCTTGTACAAGGCAAGTACATTCTTCGTTGCGACGCTCACTGCGAATATCCGAAGAATTACATTCTTGAGTTGGTGGGCTTCCTGGAGCGGAATGAGGCTGATAATGTTGGCGGTGCCATCGAGACATTGCCGTCAGACAATTCAATTTCGGCACGAGCTATAGCATGCGCTATGAATCATCCATTTGGTGTTGGCTTGTCGTTCAGAACACGAAAAGCGTCGGACAAACCTGTGGTCGTCGACACCATTCCTTTCGGGGCCTGGAGAAAAGAAACCCTGGACAAGTTGGGGGCATTCGACGAGGATTTCGTCCGGGCTCAAGACCTTGAACTCAATATTCGCCTTAAGAAATCGGGTGGCAGAATTGTTCTGCTACCTTGGTTGATTACGAAGTACTATGCCCGGAATACGCTGAGAAAGTTAACTCGGCTTTCCTATCAAATGGGCTACGCGAAGTCCCAGATAGCCAAGAAGCACCGTTGTATTGGTAGCTACCGTCAGCTTTTCCCTCCGACGCTAGTATTGGGACTTCCCGTGACTTTCTTCTCGGGTCTTGTCGCTTTTCTATACGGATTGTACTTACTAATGGCCGTCGTATTTGCCGGAATTGTCTCTGTTCGCAGCAATAACATACTCGGCTTTCCGGTGATTGTCCTTTCGTTTCTCATCATGCATTTCTCGTACGGCGTCGGATACCTAAAAGGCTTCTTTGATAATTTTGTGATTGGTCGTGGCCATACCGATTGGACAGTGACCCGATAGTTCAGCAGGCTTTACTGGTTTCTTCGCTTCCGGAACTTCTGATTTGAGTTTCACTCTCACACGACGAAATAGAGTGGTGTTTCTACCTGCGCTGTCGGCGGCCGCATAGAGTGTCCGTTCACTTGGTAGGCCCGTCTTTGGCCTTCCCCTGCGCCTCCCCGGCAACTCAAGCGGCAAAAAAGAACGGACGGCAAGTTTCCGTCAAGTATCTAAAGGGTAGCTCCAACTTTTTTCTTCCATTCTCAATTCATCTGGTATATAGTGGCGACACATAGCACAGAACCGTATAGCAGTAAGAAGGTGTGAGACATAGAAGGACTGGCGTATTTGAAAAGGTTCCCCATCGCTGGGGACTACTGATACGAGGGGGTTGGAAGTTGCTGGCTGTTTGGAGAAATCCGGGCAGATCTACCGGGGGCGGGGGATTTGGCAGCGTGCGTATGTGGGCCAACACGGGGCAAACGGCACGGGGGAAAGTGCGAGGCATGGGGCGAGTCTCTGCTCTCTCATTCCGTAAACCAACCGTAAGTGCTCAGGAATATCCATTGCGATTCCCGAAAGTCACAATCTCACCTATGTTATTGGCATGCAAGGGCTTAAGCGATGCATTTCCTAATTCAAGCGTGCCATTTGAAGCTGTAAACAAGTCATTTCGTGCTTCAAAAGAGGCGTTCGAAACAGGGAATGAGGCGTTTGAAGCTGCGAATGAGGCAGTCGTAACTGCGAATGGGGCGTTTGAAGCTGCGAATAAGGCATCCGCAACAGGAAATGGCACGTTTGAAGCTGCGAATGAGGCAATCGTAACTGGGAATGGGGCGTTCGATATCGCGAGCGAGCTGTTCGAAACAGCGTAAGGGACAATTGAAACAGCAAATACGGCGATTGAAGTTTCAAAGGTGTCGTTTGAAGTTCTGAACGAGACGATTGAAACGTCAAGTGGGCCGTTGTCTGAGTGGGTTTCAGGAGGGCAGGCTCGGTATGAGTCTGTCCAAAGACAACAGAAGTAGGAGGTCAGTCCCATGGCACGTTTTCCTTCACGAGAGGCTGAGGTCAAAGCATTGGCGCAGAATATTGTCTCCGGGCTTACGGAGAACGCGGTACTGTTTCCCACGCCGCCCGTCACACCGGTCGCGTTACAAGCGCTGCTGAATTCGCTCGTCACTTTGTGCGACCAGGCAGTGGCGGCACAGGCCGCGGCCGAGCAGGTCACTGCGACGAAGGCTGCCGGGCTGCTCGAGCTTACGGAAGCGATGAAGGCCGTATTGCGCTACGCCGAAGATGCTACCGGTCACGACGATACGAAGTTGTCCGTGTTGGGGTGGGGCGGGAAGGCCACTGCGACGGCGCTCCAAGCACCGGGCCAGGCGCGGTCGCTCGAAATTCCGCGACAGGGCGAAGGGTGGGTGTTTCTGGACTGGAAAGCGCCGGTCGACGGTGGTGCGGTCGCTTCGTACAAGATCGAGCGGCGTGAACGGCCCGCCGGCGCTTGGGGGATTGCCTCCATGGCCCTGGATTCCGAATCCACTCTCACCAATCAAGAGCGCGGGAAAGACTGGGAGTATCGCGTCATCGCGGTCAATAAGGCCGGCGAAGGCGTGCCTAGTAATACTGCGGCGGCGGTGGTTTGAGGAGGGGAGTTCGCATTGCGAATTAACAATTACCAATTACGAATTACCAATCGCGAACATCAAGTCACAAATGAATTTCGGATGAGGAAGGGCAAATTGGGAATGGCGGGGTAAGGGATGAAGAGCGATAACGTCATCCAGCAGAAGAGCTACCTGTTTGCTGTGCGTATTGTGAAGTTGTGTCAGCACTTGGCGGGAACGAAGAAAGAGTATGTGCTTTCAAGGCAGGTGCTGCGCAGTGGAACCAGCATCGGCGCGAATGTGGAAGAAGCAATCGGAGGTCAATCGAGAGCCGACTTTCTCTCAAAGATATCCATTGCCTACAAGGAGGCGCGCGAGACAGCCTATTGGCTTCGGCTCCTGAAGGACACCGGATATCTGGACATCGAGGAGTTTGAACGCATCCACGCTGAGGCCGATGAGCTTTGTCGCATCATTTCCAAGATTCAGACTTCAACCAAAGAAAGCAACCAAGGTGGATGAGAATAGGGAATTACGAATTGCGAATTACGAATGGTCAATTACGAATGGTCAATTACGAATACGCAATTGCGAATTGCGATTGAGCTAAGTCGTTCTCAATTAGTGTCTTGCCGATTCTCGATTCGTAACTCCTAATTCGTAATTGGTAATTCGTAATTGGCAACTGCTCTCATAAAGGAGGTTTCTCATGCTAATCCCTCCGAGCCAATTGGAGGTTCTGGGTTCTGGCGTCGATGTGTCGAACCAACCCGAGGCTTTATCGGTCCGACTGTCGGACCCCGTTCAGGACCTGAACTATGCGCGGAATTCCGTGACGTTGACGTATGACCTTTCGGGCGTGGAGCATGTGCGGCTGAAGTTCGCCGCGATGGAGTTTGGCGATGAACCGCATGGTCCGAAGGATGAAGGCGGAAGTGAGAAGGTTGAAAATGACGGGGTGTTTGGCCCGGTAGCGGACTTCAATTTTGACGGTGTAGCGATCAGCGCGGATGGGGTCGCCTGGTACGAAGTCCAAGGTTTGCGCGGACTGCGGTCGGATCGATTCACGGCGTACGACATCGATTTGGACGCGGCAGTGACTGGGTTGGGGCTTGCGTACAACGGTACATTTCGCATTCGCTTCTGTCAGTACGATGACAATCCAGCGCCGATGGATGGGGTTTCAATTAAGGCGATTGAATTGCTGGGCGATGGGTTTCCGCCTGTTCTGCACCTGACGATGGACGACAACGCCGCGAGTCCAACGGTGACCGACGTGGCAGCCGGACATCGCGATCAAGTGTTTCTCGATCCCGGGGGCAATCCGAATACGTCCGCGCATTCTGTTCCCGGAAAAGTGGGGACGGCGCTGAGCTTTGATGGGGTGGATGATCGGATCGACTTGGGTACGACGATTGACGGGGCATTGTCGGCGGGGCATGACTTCTCGATTGCCTTCTGGTGGAACCGGGGGGCGGGCAACAATCAGAACTTCACCTACATCTTCCAGAAGCCCGCGGAAAATGGGTCGCTGTTCTGTGTCAACGCGTACTATGTGCCGACGAGCGACGCGTTTACGCAGTTCTACGTTTACCGATCAACTACGCCGACGGACCGAACGCTTTTTCCTTCGGGCGTTACGGGTTACGGCTGGAACCATTATGTGTTTCAGCGCCGGGGCAATACATTCGAGTTGTTGCTCAATGGTGTCCTGGTGAAAGCGGATACAACGGCCGGTAATGACCGCGATTTCTCAGGTACGTCGGGTTTCATGCTTGGCGGCACGGCCAGCAGCCTCGCCACCGGCGCGATGGACGACTTTCGCGTCTATGATCGCGCTCTTTTCCCGTCGGAGATACTCGAATTGGCAACGCCCGCGTAGAAAGCGCGCGGCCATTGCCGTTCGTAGGGAGTGGAGGGGGAAGGGATGAAGACGCGCGCGTCGCGTTCAGGACATGGGCTGCAGGCTTCCGCGAAAAGAACCATCAAGTAGTAGCAAGGAGTCAAAGGAAAGCCTCAGTCTGCGGGATCGGGTTCTTCGATTTCGAGGAGCATCACGTCATCGAAGGAAATTGTGCCTGCATGGGGCATCACATTGAATTGAACGCGAATGGTATCCCAGACGAGTTGTGACTTCGCATATCCCATCTGCCATGTCCATTCGTTGGGCGCGATGTCGTCGGGCAAAAGCTGTTCGGCCACGACGCGCTCGTGCGTCTCGAGCGCTTGCCATCCCAGACTTCCCTTTCCCTGCATGCCTGCCATGCGGCCCAGCACAAGATAACCGGCTTCCGGCTTGGTCGGGACAGGAACGCTGTAGAACCAGGTTAACCGAGTAATGGCGAGACGTGCGTTACCGTTCTCTTCTTTCTGAACCTCCATGGCGTAGTTGGGTCGAAGCTTGAACCAGTCGCGCGCGGTGTCGATCCAACCGGGAATTGGGCCGGACCCAGCGGGAAGCCGATCGGTCACGGCCCAATTGACGAGATTGTCTACCCATTGAAGCTGGAGAAGCAGATTTCCGCGCCTCATAAGAAGGACGGAGTTCCCTTTTCCAGTCTCCACATACGATACTGACCCGGGATCCGAAGGCGGCGCCTTCATGTCCTCCCACAGGATGAGCACGGGGAAATGCGCTCCGAGTGAAGCACTTCCCTCCTGTGTCGTGACCGCAACGGGCTTGAATCTGAAGTACGTATCGAAAGGCACTGGTCGCGTGAGAAGCTGCATGTCGGCAAGCGACTGGTCAAGCTCTCCAAGTAGATTCGCGTGACCGGAGGTCGCTTCGTTGTTTTCGTCATCAGAGAGGTTTTCAATCAGAAGCGATGCCTTCGCCAATGCGAACGGTCGATACGGGTCGGCGCTCGGTGCGGCCAGAAACGCCTGGATGGCTTCTTTGACCTGACCATTCTTCTCTAGCGCGGTACCGAGAAAGAACGAAGCACATGCATGGGAATCGGCGGCAGCCCGCGCAAGGTCTGCGAGTGCTTCTTTGTATTGGCCACGCGCAAGGTTGACGCGGCCACGCAGATAGTGCCCTTCCGCGGCCAAGTCCGCTCGGCCTATCAGGCGCTCTGCCAATCGCTCGGCAAGAACCCAGTTCTGCTTGCCTTCACAGATGCGGGCAATACAGTTGATGTCCTGAGGGGTGAGGCCAGCCAATTCCGCGTCCGAGGGTTCGCGATATTCAAGGGCACGTCCCCATAGGCCCAACTTTGCATAGGCTTGGAAGAGTGCCGCATTGTCCTCGCCAGTCGGCTTGTCCTGAGGAGTGTTATAGGCTCGGGCAAGCTCGAAGTCCTCGGTCGCCTCGACTGGTTGGTCGCGACTCAAAAAATACTTGCCCAACGTCATGCGGGTCGGCGCAAAGTAATAGGGCTTTCGGGTGTCACCGAACGGCGGAAATGGGACCGTGCGAATGCTAAGTGCCTTCTCCAGTTGTTCAAGGGCTTCGTCTTCTCTGCCGGCCTGAAGCAAGAGACTTCCGTATACCGCAAACGGCAACGGATCCTGATACTTGCCGGACAGCCAACTTGGTTGGTAAACCTGCGTTGCGCGGTGCGCGATCTTCAGGGCCTTGTCGAGATTGCCCGCCGCCATGGCCTCGGCGACATTTCTCTGGAAATGAGTGGGTCTTGAGGCCTCGATTGAGGGGAAGAGTAGCGAATAGCCGTACACGCCAGCGAGAAAAAGGGTCGCGCAGACGCCCACAATCGCTAAAGGCGCCCATCGAGAAAACTCGCCTGGCTCACGCATCTTGATCCCCTGACTTGCGCTTACGGCCATGCACTCTCGTCGAAATACGTGGCGGCGCCCATATTCAAAGCCCCTGCAAGAACCTCATGGAGAGGCACCGGAAGGGAAGGTTGCGCGTCGTTGCCAGCAGACAATACACGCGCTCCTTGCTCAATGTATCTACCGGTCGCAGAAACGAGACTCCCCGATTCCCTCAAAGCGATTGGGGAGTCTCGGCGCTATTCTACTGAAGACGGTCTTGTTGATAAAGCGCACGCAGGGACTATTCGCAAGGCAGCGCACGTAATCGGCCGCCAACCTGCCGCTATCTTCGCCCTCATTTGCAGCAACCCAGGTCCGTCGTTACAATGGCATTGAGGGGGCATTCGGGCGTCGTTTCGGGGCTTCAATGTCACTGTATAGTTCACACGCGACCCAAACCGTATCAACCAATTTGCGGGGCAAGATGTTCAACACACTTGAACAAAAACTTACAGATCGCACAGCAGTCGCTGCAATTCTTGGACTTGGCTACGTGGGCTTGCCGCTTGTTCGCCACCTGTGCGAAGCAGGATACAAGGTCATCGGCTTCGACGTGGACGAAGAGAAGGTCGTCAAGCTTCGGCGCGGCGAGAGTTACATCAAGCACATTGCGCCGGATTGGATACTCAAAGTCGTCAATTCGGGCAAATTCGACCCGACCGTCGACTTCTCGCGACTGGGCGAGGCCGATTGCATCAGCATTTGCGTACCGACGCCGCTCAACAAGAATCATGAGCCCGACATGAAGTATGTCGTCGACACCACGGAACAGGTGGCCAAACACCTTCGGCCTGGGCAATTGGTGGTCCTGGAGAGCACGACATACCCCGGCACGACCACCGAACTGATGCTGCCCATGCTGGAACGAAACGGGCTGAAGGTCGGCAAGGATTTCTTCTTGGCGTTCTCGCCGGAACGGGAGGACCCAGGCAACGCGGACTTCACGATTCGCACTATCCCCAAGGTCGTGGGCGGCGTGACTTCCGCGTGCACGGCCATGGCCACGCAGTATTACGAGAAGATATTCGAACGAATTGTGCAGGTGAGCCGTCCGGAGGTCGCCGAAATGTGCAAGCTGCTCGAGAACATCTTCCGTAGCGTAAACATCGCCCTGGCCAACGAGCTCAAGATGGTTTGCGACCGGATGGGCATCGACCTGTGGGAAGTCATTGGCGCGGCGTCGACCAAGCCTTTCGGCTTCATGCCGTTCTACCCCGGCCCAGGTCTTGGCGGACATTGCATCCCCATCGATCCGTTCTATCTGACGTGGAAAGCGAGGGAATTCGATATCTCCGCGCGGTTCATCGAATTGTCGGGCGAGATCAACACCTCGATGCCTCTGTATGTGGTCACGCGGCTCATGGAAGCGCTGAACGGCCTGGGCAAGCCCGTAAACGGTTCGCGCGTGCTCGTGCTGGGAGCGGCATACAAGAAGGACGTGGACGATATCCGCGAGTCTCCCACCATCAAGTTGATTGAATTGCTGCTCGAACGAAAAGCCGTCGTGGATTACAACGACCCCTACATTCCGCGAATCAAACCGGGCAGGCATCACTCGATCAGCATGGAATCCGTTGACCTCACGCCCGAGACGTTGCGCAGCTATGACTGCGTTCTCATCTCGACAGCCCATACGTGCTACGATCCGGAATTCATCGTTGCGCATTCCAAGCTCGTAGTGGACACCCGCAACATGACGGGCAAAGTGACCGCCAACCGCGACCGCATCGTGAAGGCATAGGGATCGCAAATGGCCAACTATCTCGTTACGGGTGGCGGCGGTTTCATCGGCTCGAACATCGTGGAAGAATTGCTG
>JBAZRU010000115.1:0-8860 GCA_041662805.1 Candidatus Hydrogenedentales bacterium
TCGTGAAGCTGCGGCCCGAGCGATTGGTCGCACTTGTAGACGACGGGCCGGATGTAGACGCCTTCCCGAAACCCGGATTGTTTGACCAATTCCGTGCAAATCCGGGCGATCTCGTCACGGTCTTCCGGAATCTGCATACACAGTACGTTGAAATTGCGCACGAACCGGTCCACGTGCTCTTTCAGACGGAAAATGAGGATGTTGTTGTCCTCTTTGCGATAGTACCCCCGAATCCCTTCAAACAGTGCCGTGCCGTAATTGAAGGAATGCGTCAATATGCTGACTTTCGCGTCTTCGACGGGGACGATCTGCCCATCGAAATAGGCGACTTTACCGGCCTCAATCTTCTTTCCCATGCTGCTCTCTCCTGAACGGAATGTAGGTAAACGGCCCTGACACACACGACGCGCCGGGCTCCAACGCGCCCCCTTCGCCGCAGGCAAACCGCGAAGCCCCTTCTTCGATCACACGCCCATGCGCACGGGAATATGACGCGTCGCTGCCTGACTCTTCCGGGCCAAATTCTCTACACTCTAGTCTGGGACTCGCACTCAGTCAAACACGAATCCCTCAGCAGGTGTGTAGCTGAAGAGTGGGAAGTGCAACCTATGCGCACAGAACTCCAATAGCGACGCTCGCGCCCGGTATGGTCGCGCCGGTAACTGGGGATGCGTGAGCGAGATGACTGAGCCGCTTGACAGAGCGGGGGGCAAATTCCTACACTAATGTACGAACCTTAACCTCTGCCTACATTCTGGTGCAATTTCCTTATGTTAGAACACGTCGATATTCCGGTTTCCGATGAGGCGCATCCCGAAGTAAGGCGGGACGTCACCGAGTTGGCGCTTCTGTACGAAGTGAGCAATACCTTAGACAAGAGCGTCGATTTGCGCGATGTCATGGGTTCCGTGTTGGAACTTATCTCGAGCCTTACGGGCATGGTCCGGGGCACGGTCACGCTGCTCAATCGCGAGACGGGCGAGATCTATATCGAAGAGGCGCATGGACTTTCGCCCACGCAGCGGGAGCGCGGGCGCTACCGGCCTGGCGAGGGTGTTACAGGGATGGTAGTGCAGTCGGGGCGGGCGGTGGCGATACCGCGGATCTCAGACGAGCCGACCTTTCTCGACCGCACCGGAGCGCGCAAGCGCCTGAAGAAAGAGCATATCAGCTTCATCTGCGTACCAATTAAGATCGGAAACGAGACGATTGGCGCGTTGAGCGTGGACCGTCTTTTCGCGGATTCGGTTTCGCTGAATGAAGACGTGCGTTTGCTATCGATCATCGGCTCGATGATTGCGCAGGCTGTGCGGATTCGCCAAGCGGCCATCGAAGAGAAGCAGCGCCTGCTGGAAGAGAACCGGCGGCTGCAGGACGAATTGAACGACCGGTTTCGTCCCGCGAACATGATTGGCCGTTCCAGCGCGATGCAAAAGGTGTTCGACATGGTCGCCCAGGTGGCCAAGAGCGACACCACGGTGCTGATTCGAGGCGAAAGCGGGGTAGGCAAAGAGCTAGTGGCGAGCGCGATTCACTACAATAGCTTTCGGGCCGCGAAACCGTTCATCAAGGTGAATTGCGCCGCGCTTCCGGAATCGGTCATTGAGAGCGAATTGTTCGGGCACGAAAAGGGCGCATTCACGGGGGCAATCGCACAGCGCCGGGGCCGGTTTGAATTGGCCGACGGCGGCACAATCTTTCTGGACGAGATCGGCGATTTGCCGCCGACCATGCAGGTCAAGCTGCTGCGGGTGCTTCAAGAGCGGGAATTCGAACGGGTCGGCGGCACGGAGACGATCAAGGTCGATGTCCGCGTGATTGCGGCGACCAATCGGAATCTGGAAGCCTTCATGGAGGAAGAGAAATTCCGTCAGGACTTGTACTACCGCCTGAACGTGTTTCCCGTCCATATCCCCCCCTTACGCGAACGGCGATCCGACATCCTTGACTTGGCGAACTTCTTCGTCGAAAAGCACAGCAAGGCATCTCACAAGAACGTGCGCCGGGTATCGACGCCGGCAATCGACATGTTGTGCAGCTATCATTGGCCAGGGAACGTGCGCGAGTTGGAGAATTGCATCGAACGCGCCGTACTCCTGAGTAACGACGACGTGGTGCATGGCCATCACCTCCCCCCCACGCTGCAAACGGCGGAAGCCACCGGTACGGTGATGAAGGAGTCCTTGGACGCGGCGTTGGACAATCTGGAGCGGGAAATGCTCATTGAGGCGCTGAAGAACTGCCGCGGCAACAAAGCCAAAGCAGCCGAGTCGCTGGGGATCACCGAACGAATCATGGGATTGCGGGTCGAGAAGCACGGTATCGAACCCCGGCAGTATCGTACATCGCGGTTGGTTTAGAGAACCAAATCCTACATCCTGGTAGATGCGGCACACCGGCTCCCTTGCCGCGCCCGTCTGCGCCGCTCGCAACTCATTGTACGTGAATCCGTTAGACTCCCACTCCCCAATTCTCCCATTCGAGCACGTTCAGGCATGCGCTTTGCTAAGAACTCCGATAGGAGTTCATCATGAGTGCCATCAGGCGTCCTGGCCATCGCGAAGAAGAAATTGCACTCGGGCTTTCTCCGAATATGGAGACCGTCCATGAATTGGTGTCGCGAGTCGCGAAGGGCGTGTCACCCGTTCTAATCCTTGGCGAGCGCGGCACGTACAAGGAACACGTCGCCCGTGCCATACACCAGCAGGGACCGCGTGCGGATAGGCCCTTCCTCAAAGTGAGCTGGCCGCAGATTGCGGATTCCTTTGTCGAGGCCGAGTTGTTCGGAGTTCGCATTCAACGGGAAGAGAAGACGGGGCTGGTGAAAGGTGCGGATGGCGGCACGCTCTACATCGAAAGCCTGAGCGATTTCTCGCTCACCATCCAGCGCCGGTTCCTGCACGTACTGCAAGATGGCAGCTACCAGATCCCTGGGACGGAAGAGCACGCCAGAGTGGACGTTCGCGTGATTGCGGCGAGCACCAACGAGCTTCCGAAGCTAGTAGAGCTCGGCCAGTTTCTTCGTCCACTTTACGAGCGCCTCTCGGTATTCACCATACCGATCCCCCCCCTGCGGGAGCGCAAGGCGGAGATCCTGTACCTTGCCCAGCATTTTGTAAAAAAACACGGAATAGCGACTCACAAGCCCGTGCAACATATCTCATCGAAGGCAATGAGCACCCTGATGTCCTATGATTGGCCGGGCAATCTCTCCGAGTTGGAGCGGTGCATGGAGCACGCCGTATTCATGTGCAATGAAGGCGTCATAGATGTCCGCCACCTGCCCGTGTCGTTGCAGGGCCTGCCGTTTCCGAGCGAACAGCAGTCGAAAAGCTCATTGCAGGCAACGCTCGAACACATGGAGCGGGCTTTGATCGAAGATGCGCTCCAGGCAGCCAACGGCAATCAAACGAGGGCGGCCCAATTTCTGTGCCTGACGGAGCGTCTCATGGGCTTGCGGGTCAAGAAGTACAACCTGGACCCCAAGATGTATCGGGTAGATAGAGGGTGAGGCCAAGAAGCCACACCCAGTGAGTCCGGCAGAAAAACTATTGACAGAAAACTCGCTTTGAACTAAACTATTGACAAGGACGGTCGCATTCCAGTTTCCCGAGAGATACCCTTGGGTGGACATCGGGCATACCCTATCAAGGAGGAGCAACAGTGAAACACGTCAAGCGTATGAGCAAGGTGCCCGCTCTTGCCGCGCCCTGGCAGGAACTCGTCTGCACGATTTCCGGAGTGGCGGCCGAAATGCTCGGTCTAAAGGGCGGCGGCGTACCGGTGGTGACCTATTTGGACACCAAGTGCGAACCGAATCCGGATTTGGAAACCTAGTAGAAGGCTTTCTTCATCGGCTTTCCAAAGCGCAGGTTCCGCGCGTGTAGCCTACCGGGAATCACATGCGGTTGGGACAGACGGCAGCAAACGTCCATTTGATGGCCTGACTTAATGCGTAGAGTTGGGCCATATTCTTTTGCCCTCGCTCGGCACAATGCTCAATATTATTACTAAATTCAATTAGACCAATCTGAAGATAAAGTATATGGTTGGGTATTTGAAACGTTGGAACAAGTGTCGCTTGCTGGAGATAGAGCAGGTCGAGTTAACGTTGCGGAGTTTTCGGTGTAGAATAGAGTAGCAGGTAGTTTTTGGGGTAGTCTACCGCGAGCAGGCAGTCCAGGAAAATTATTGACAAAACAACGATATCAAGGCATAATGACCGGGACTCCAGAATGGGAGAAAATGCCTTTGATGGGGCTGTAGCCCTCCAGACGCCCGTGTGAGGCAAAGGGAGAGGGAGATCATGCGAACGAAGGTTTGGCGGCCGCTTGCGGTGATGACGTTGAGTGTGTTCATGGTCGCGATGATGAGCGGATGCCCGGCAGTAACGTACATTTCGATCTCGGATCCGTTGCTTGAAGCGGCCATACGAGAAGAACTGGGACTGCCTTTGGGCTTCTTGAAGCGAATCGATCTTCTGAAGTTGACGTCGCTGGACGTAAAGAGCCTGGACATCGACGACTTGACGGGGTTGGAGTTCTGCACGAATCTCACGTTCCTCGATCTCAGCGGCACGCAGGTATCGGACATCACGCCGCTGGCGAATCTGTTCAACCTCAGGTCGTTGAATCTTGACGGGACACCCGTGTTCGAATGCACGGCGCTGGCGGGATTGGTCAATCTCGATTCGCTGAGCATTTGCAGCACGCTTATCACGGACATTCAACCGCTGGTCACGAACGGGGTGAATGGAGGCCTAGGGCCTGGCGATTTCGTGAACGTGTCATTGGGTACATTGAGCGATCAGGGGGCGGACATCGATGCGCCGTTCCTGGTTTCGCTGGGCGTGAACGTGATCGATTGCAGCTAGTCGACGGAAGCCGTCTCTGGAAGAGTTATCGCAAGAGGGCTTCCTGGAACGTTACGGGGCATCGTCCTGTCTGAATCCATGCAGGCAGGGCGGTCCGCATACAGAGGGATGTCGGATATGAAACGGCCCACGGCTCTGGTAGTGACATTGGCGCTGGTCGCGGTGTGCGCCCTGCTAACTGGATGCCCCTCGACTCCAGGCGGCTTGGGTCCAACGCTATCCGTCTCTCCAGGGGCGGTGAATTTCGGGACGCTCGCCCTCAAGAACAACCTTTCGATTCTGAATACGGGTTCGGGCGTCTTGGCGTGGACCGTCGACGAAAGCATACCGTGGCTGAGCGTGGACACGGCTTCGGGAAGCACGTCGACGGAGCTGGATCACGTAGAACTCACCGTAGACCGGACAGGGTTGCTTCCTGGAATCTACAATGGAACGGTTACGGTAACGTCGAATGGCGGCACGAAGAACATCCTCGTAGCGATGTCCGTTGCGGGAACGCCGACGCTCGATGTAAATCCGCTAACCATCAACTTGCTCAACAACACGGAGACGGCCCAGTTCACGATCACGAACAACGGGACGGGCACCCTCACGTGGAGCCTGTCGTTGCTCGATCCCGATGCGGACGACCCAACGGAACCGATCGATTTTCCGGCGTTTCTCAGCATCTCCCCGACCGGGGGCAATACGCCTCAGAACGGCGTGGACGTGGTGACGGTGGAATTGGATCGGGATCTTATAGAGCCGGGGATCTACGGGTACATTTTGGTTATTTCTTCCAACGCGGGTTCGGCGCAGATCGCGTTGAACATTACCGCGGGACTGAGCGCAGAGATCGGCGTGGAGCCAACGGTCCTGGATTTCGGCACGACGCTGAATCAATTGACCTTCGATGTCTTCAATATCGGTTTTGCGGGTAGCGTTTTGGATTTCACGCTTTCCACGGACCGTCCGGAATTGATCTTCTTCGAACCGGCGACGGGCGTGAGCGTGGCCACGGGCGACCCCGACAACTACGACCGCGTGCCCATCGCCGTGACCATCGATCGCAATGCGTTGACGGGGACGGTCGATGGCGGGCGCATCACGATATCGGCGCCGGGGGTAGACCCCGTCGATGTAATCATCAATATCGAGGCGGCGCCACTGATATTCGAAGGGGCGCAGAATAGAACACGGCCGCCGTTCATTCTGAGGTTCGTGTTCCTGCTTAGGGACAGTCTGGGCAACGCGATCGACACGACCGACCCGGCCATATTGAACGAACTTCAAACGGCATTCACCGTGGAAGAAGACGAGGTTCAGATAGACCCCGACGAAACGAACCTGTTCGTCACAAGCGCAGAGGGCCTGCGTTACAACCTCGCACTGTTGCTGGACTACACGGGGAGTATGTACAACGCGGCTCCCGGCAACGGAGTCGTAATCAATCAGATGGTGACCGCGGCGTCGGAGTTCGTCAACGATTTGCCGGAGTCGTACAACATCGCCTTGATGGAATACCACGACCGGCAGCAGAGCAACCGATTGATCCACAATTTCTCAACGTCCAAGACGTCGTTGGTTGATGGCCTCCAGGCATTCTCGGTGCCCTTCGGAGAGAACGGCGCTTCGGAAGTGAACGACGCGGTGCTCGATGCGTGCACGCGTCTCGCGAACGAGGATTTTGGTGTGCCGTCGTTCGACGACGCGGACGTTCGCGCGCTGGTGTTCATTTCGGACGGACGCGACACGTCGTCGGTGAACACCGTGCAAGAAGTCATCGATTTCGCCAAGGACAACCGTGTGCGTCTATACCCGATAGGTTTTGGAGCGAACGTGCGCGCGTCTGCGTTGATTCAAATGGCGACGGAAACTGGCGGTCATTACTATTCCGCGCCGACGCCGGCGGACCTGGCCAACCTGCTTCAGAACGAGTTGGCGTTTGGCGCGGGAGCGCCGGGCCTGATCGTGAAGGAACTGAGCCGGCAGATCGTGCTCACCTACATCACGCTGATTCAGGACGGGTCGCACACCTACCAGATCACGGGAGACTATCAGGGCGTTACCGGTTCCTTCAGCGAGGACGCGGTCTTCGCATTGGGCGGTGTCACGCGGGCGGGACAGATCAGCCTTCGTACCGCGGGCATCCAGCCCGACGGCACGGCGCAAGTCTTCGTGCGGGCGGAGTATGTGCCGCGCAACGTGTCCCAAATCCGCGTGCGGTTCATCCCGGCTCCTCCGGCGAACGCCGTCTCCCTGGCTCCGAACGGGATTCTGGAAGGTTGGCAGCTAATCGATGAAGGCGGCGGCAGGTTTACGGCAATCACGCTTGAAACGACTCCACTCAAATATGGGACTTTCGGCAACTTGTTCCGCGTCAATTATGGCGGCTTGTTGCTGACGGATATCGTGAACCTCGGATTCCGGGTAGACAACCGCGTTTACATCAATCCGCCGTTCACGAAGTTCTTTCAGTATCCGGACAACCTCGTTTTCGGCGAGGGATCGACCTCGGTCAATGTTGTGCCACTCCTGGAGAGCGACAATTTCGATCCCGACGCGCTGGGCGCATTCGACCGCGATGCCGATGGCGAGACAGACTTTGACGATCTGACCCCTGGCCCCCCACTTCCATAAGAAGGGGCTCCGGGTTCATGTGGCGTTGAACGGACGCCAAGGGAGTTTGGGCATGAAGCAAGGTATGACTTGCGGTATCAGGGGCGCCGGCTATGTACGGCTGGCGCTGAAACCGGCGATGCTGACCATTGCGGCTATCGGAATAATGGGGTGTCCCACCACGCCGGTGACCCCCGCGGGACCGGAGATATCCGTCGTCCCCGCCGCGTTCAACCTTGGCGCAACGCTGAACACAGACAGTTTCGCCGTGACGAACTCCGGGGACGGTGTGCTCGTATGGGCCATCGGGCCGACACCCACGTGGCTCACGGTCGATCCCCCGGCGGGCAGTACGCCTGTCGGCGGTCCCACTACCGTAACGATGACGGTGGATCGAACGGGTATGGCTCCGGGAACCTATCAAGGCCAGTTTCGGCTTGCGTCGAATGGCGGCAACCGCCTCATCAGTGTGACGATTCAAGTGTCTGCGGCTCCCCTCGCCCCCACGCTTCAGGTGACGCCCCCGAGTCTGGAGTTCGGTTCGGCGACCGCGAATCTGAATCTCTCGGTGTCGAACGCGGGTCAGGGCACCGTCAATTGGACCATTGACGCGGGTCTGCCCGCGTGGTTGTCGGCCCTCCCCAACTCCGGAACCACCGGGGCGGCGGCTACGTCGGTTGGAGTAACTGTGGTCCGTTCCGGGCTCTCGCCGGGACAATATACGGCCAACATCAATTTCTCGTCGAACGGCGGGAATGTGCCAATTTCGGTCACAATGACTGTTCCTGGGCTGGCCCCGAATCTCACCGTCACGCCGACGGTACTGGAATTCGGCAACAACACGGCGGAGTTGCTGTTGAGCATCCGCAATTCAGGCACGGGGACCATGGTATGGAATCTGGCGGAAACGCTGCCTTGGTTGACGTTGTCCTCCGTTACGGGAACCGCGACGTCGGAAACGGACCTCGTGACGGTGACCGTCGACCGCACGGCGCTGGCGGCGGCGGATTACGATGGGACGATAAGCGTGACTTCCAATGGCGGAGACGCCACGATAGACGTATCAATGACGGTGGCGAACGCCCAGTTGGTCGTGACCCCGACGGTCATCAACTTCGGTTCGTTTGCGCTGAACAGGCTCTTTGCGATTAGCAATATCGGAACTGGCACTGTGAATTGGACCATCGACACGTCTGGATTTCCTGTGTGGCTCTCGGTGGGCACGACGGCAGGCAGCGTGACCAATGTGGCGCAATCCGTTTTGGCCACGGTGAACAGAGCCGGGCGTCCGGTAGGAAATTACTCGCATACCTTCACCGTGGCTTCCGACGCAGGCAACGTGGACGTGACGGTATACATGAGCGTAGCGTCCGAACCCACCTTGGTGGT
>JBAZRU010000115.1:8870-13430 GCA_041662805.1 Candidatus Hydrogenedentales bacterium
GTGGTAGGCACGTCCGACCCCCCATTCGGGACTCAACCGCAAGCCCAGGTCGGAAGCGAAAACCAGACGTATGTGTTCTCCATTTCGAATGGAGGGACGGGAACACTGAGTTGGAGCATCGATCCTACGGAGTTCGACGATTGGCTAACGATGGCGCCGGTGCAAGGCACGAACGCGGCGGGGGCAGTAACTCCTATCACAATCACGGTGAACCGCCTTGGTCTGAGCACGGATTCTTACGAAGACGACATTCCCATCGTATCGAATGGCGGAAACGCGTTGCTCCACGTAACGATGGTTGTACCCCCGCGCCCGCAGATCGGCGTGGCTCCCGAGGAAATCAACTTCGGTCTCACCGAAAACACAGGAGTGTTTTCCGTAGCGAACATCGGCGACCCGGGAACGATACTGAGCTTCTACGTGGTGAGCAATACGCCGGAGTGGCTGTTCAATAGCCCAAGCACGGGTGTCAGCATCGGCACGGCGAGCCCCATCAAAGACTTCAAAGACGTGAACATTTCGATCGATCGCGGGGGCATCAACGGAACAAGCTCCGTGGGGTCGTTCACCATCTATGCGTTGGATGCGGAAGGGAATATTGACGAAGAAATAACTCCCGCCACCGTGACGGTCTCGGTCGAAGTAAGCCCCTTGTCGTTCCAATTGGGCCTTGCGCGTACGCGCATTCCTTCCATGGTGCGGTGGGATTTCCTTATGCGCGACTTCCGCAATCGGAGCTTCTTCATGGCGCCCGAGGATCTGACGGACGCGTTCCACATCTTCGAAGAAGGCGTTCCGATTGAGCAACCAACAGAAACGACCCAGGTCGTGTTGCTTCAAAATAGCGTTTTGACGGCCCCCGTGAGCGACTTCCGAACGGACCTGCGAACCACCGTCATGCTGTTGTTGGACTACTCGGGCAGTATGAAAGCGTGGGCCGAATCGATCGGAACGACGATTCAGGATGTTCACGAGCAGGTTGCGGGAAGATTCATCACGGACTACTTCGCGAATCTCTCGAACGTAGAGCGAGGATTTGCGAAACTGGGCTTGATGGAGTTCCATGATCGCGGTACGAACGCGAACCTTGTGATGAGCCCGACAACCGATTCCGCCGCACTGCTGACCGCGCTGCAGGGCATCAACATCCAAGACAACGGGGCAACCGCCTTGCTTCCGGCAATCGACGAGGCTGCACTTCAATTGTCGCTGGACGACGGGTCTCTGATTCCGTTCGACACCGCTGACGTCCGTGCGGTCGTGCTCATGTCAGACGGACGCCTCACGACGCCGCCGGGCAAGATCCAGGACACGGTCGACACTCTCGTAGCGCTGAATGTGCGGTTGCTTGGTATTGGCTGGGGTAGCGAGGTTAATCACGAGCCGCTGGCACGGTTGGCCGACGGCACGGGCGGGCACTACTATCTGACCAAGACGGCGTTAAACGGCGATCCGAGCATACCCAATTTCGAAGCGAATGCGGCGCTGGGCGCCGATGAGATGGCAACGCACACGGTTCTGAGGTACATCACGCTTAACGAAGGAGACAATGTACCCATTCGTTTCGACGGAGCCTTCGACAATCCCAACGACAGCCCGGATCAGGGGGTCATTCAAGGGACGTTCAAGGAGCAGGACATCAAGCTTGGGCTGGTCGTCGGCGACGTCCTGCTTGGCCAGATTTCGCTTCGCTCGAATGGGGTCGTCGCGGGAAGCACGAAGGTTACGTTGCGGGCGGACTATGTACCGCGCAATGTCAGCGAGTTCGAATTTGAGTTGGCGCTGACGCCGACCCATGCAGTCACGCCAGTGGCGCTGGCGGACGGCGGTATCGTGGAAGGCTGGGCGCTCACGGGGCCCGTTGCGGGACGGTACAGGCTTGAGGCGCCCCCGGGTGAAGTGTTGCCATATGGGTCAATAGGCGATTTGGTCCGGATAGACTGCACAGGGGCGCCCGCCTCGTTTACGGTGGGTCTACTCGTCGATAACACAATCTACACTGGGCCCGAGGCGAAGTACTTCATCTACCCGGACTCCCTTGATGTAACGAATCTCCCCTCCCTTGCTCCGGCCTTCCCCACGTTGGAGCTGTTGCCTACGTACATCGAGTTCGGCATAGGTCTCAACAGCGCCCCATTCACGGTCAGGAACATCGGCGGCACCTATCCTTACGGCGGGAACGACGTACTCTTGATTTGGAGCGCGGATGATCTGCCGTTCTTCGTGCAGAGCGTAACGCCGGATACGGGCATCCGAGACACAACGGTGGGCGTGGACACGGCACTGATTCGCGTGGATCGCACAATTGCCGCCGGCACCTACACTGGAATCCTGGAGGTGAGCTACACGACGAATCTCCTGGGGCTGACAGGTTCCTCGAGTATCCTGATGCGTCTGCAAGTGCTGCCACCAGTTCTCACGACGAGTTTCGACCCGCTCAATATTAATTTCGGCAGCCTTCCCGTGGGAGGTGGCACAGCGACAACCGAATTCGAGATAACAAACACGGGACAGAGTACACTCAACTGGACAATCGACACGGAGACCCGGCCCAATTGGGTGACGGTGTTGTCGCCGATCAGCGACGGAACGACGACGGAAATCAGTCCAGTGACGGTGACTGTCAATCCGGCACTTGGGGTTTTCGGCGTGAATACATGGACAACGAGCATCATCAGTAACGGAGCAACCGTTCCGTTGACGATTTCGATGAATGTAGTACCGTAAATCCATGAGTTTGTCGAAAGCCCGCAGTAGGATTAGTCCTTCTGCGGGTTTTCGTTTTCGTTGCGCGGACAGGCCCGCTTGCTTCTGCTGTCCTCGCATTGAAGGCGGCATTCTCTCAGCATGTCGCTGGGCAGATGATGGTTGCGCCAAGGCACAGCGCGCGTTCGCGAGGAATCTCAGGAAGTGACATTTGTGTCCTGAACATAACTGTCACCATGAGTTCTTTCAATGAACGATAAGGCGGCACAGATCGTCCGCGGATAGCTCATAAGTACTTCTGATTCTAAGTGTTACGGATATTGGGTCAATTCCCATCCAAACTGGCACTCGGATTGCACTGTGTTAAAGACCGTCGCCATGTAGTCCTGGTATGCAAGCAGGCGACGTACAATGAAGCAAGATACAGCGAGGGAGCGGAATGCCATTGGGAGAGATTCTCACAGCCGTAGGCATCATGGTTTGCCTGGGTTTTGGGCTTTCCGTCGTGCTGGCATTTGCGAACAAGAAGCTCTATGTTTACGAGGATCCGCGCATAGACGTGGTAGACGATATGCTGCCCCATGCGAACTGCGGCGCCTGTGGATGCGCAGGGTGCAGGAACTTCGCCGAGAAGGCGGTAGATGGAACGATTACCCCCGGGAAATGCACGGTTAACAGCGCAGAGATGACCGAGAAGATCGCCCGCTTCTTGGGGGTGGATGCAGGGCGGGAAGAAAAGCGCGTTGCTCGCTTGGCGTGCGCGGGCGGCGCGAACGTGGCTCGTGTGCGGGGAATCTACACGGGCATGCAGACATGCAGAGCGTCACATTTGATCGCCGGCGGTGGAAAAGGATGTGCATGGGGGTGCTTGGGGCTTGGGGATTGCAAAGACGTCTGTGATTTTGGTGCAATTGTTATGGATCGCCATGGCCTGCCGGTCGTGGATGAATCCAAGTGCACGGCGTGCGGGGCGTGCGTAGAAATTTGCCCGCGTGCATTGTTCAGTCTCCAGCCGGTCAGCCGCCGATTGTGGGTGGCGTGCAAGAGTCTGGCCAAAGGCGAAGAAGCGGAACGGGAGTGCGACGTAGCGTGCACGGGATGTGGATTGTGCGCGGCAGACGCAGCCCCGGGCCTTGTGGCTATTAGACAGAACTTGGCGGTTGTGGACTATAGTAAGAATACGTTGGCCTCGGAGGATGCGATTCAGCGTTGTCCGACAGGGGCCATTGTGTGGATCGACGGGCAGCGAGGATTTGTGAAGGGGGCTTCCGCAAGGAGAATCACGCGGAAGTCCACGTTGCCGCCGATCCCTGTGGGATAAGCAGTGGGGAGAACTACGTTTCCGACCAAGCCGAGTGTATGAACGGGAAAAGGCCCGGACAACAAGCGGACGGTCTAGCAGAGGTATCGAAATGAAATCAGAAGAGAAGAAGTCGGTGAAATACCCGGGGGTGCGCGAAGCAATGGACGGCAATACCGCCGTCATCATGTGCGAGCGCGAATCCACGGATGCAGCAGGGGCCTATCCCATCACTCCGTCGACCCAGATGGGCGAGTATTGGGCGGAGAATTCGGCCGCGGGACATATCAATATCTCGGGGCGTCCGCTCATTTTTATCGAGCCGGAAGGCGAGCATGCGGCCGCGGCGGTCACGGCAGGTTTGTCCATGACGGGGCTGCGCGCGACGAACTTTTCTTCGGGCCAAGGCATCGCCTACATGCATGAATCGCTGTATGCGGCGGTTGGCAAACGGTTGACCTATGTGCTGAACATGGGGTGCCGCGCCATCACCAAGGCAACGCTCAATGTCCATGCGGGTCACGACGATTACCACTGCATCGACGATTCGGGAT
>JBAZRU010000116.1:0-13380 GCA_041662805.1 Candidatus Hydrogenedentales bacterium
CCAGAAGACCATCGTCTCGGGGAAGAACGCGCCTTCGTGCCCAAAGTATGCTTGGGTCCGCGCCTCGGCGAACGGCAACGCTTCCGCATACATCCGAAACAGCGGCGGCATCATATCGGTGTCGCCCGACGCCATCAACGGCCAATAGACCAGCCGCGTGTTCTGAAACCAATACGGCCCGCCCCAGCGCCGGTAGTCCGCGTCGAACTGCGATTTCCCCTCGCGCGCATCTACGGTGAAGATGGACCCGTTGAACTTGACCGGATACGCCCCTCTTCCCGCGCCCGCCGTGATGTACCGCTGGAGCGCATACCCTTGCGAAACGGTTTTGGCGCGGGAATCGCCCTCCACGTGAATCCAACTCCGCTCCCAGAAGTCCTTCCACCACGCCCGATGCCCGGCAGAAGCCTTCCGCCAACTGAGGGCCTGGTCCGCCTCTGCAATCGCCTCGATTTGCTCCTTCCACGACGTGTGCTTCTTCGAAACTCCGGCTTCGTCCGTGTTTGTTCTCGCTGGTCCGTGCTCGTCCCCAAGCGTCGTCAGACAATATACGCTTACTTGATGCATTCGCCGCGGGACAGGCGATACCAGCTCTTTCGCGCTCTTCCCAACGAGCCCCTCTCCCGAGATCATCCCGCCGAATGTCCGGTGCAGAAGCGGGTCTGCGGCAGACTCTGCCCAAGTGCCCATGCCCTGTAACTCGAGCGACTCGCGCCAGATCGACGTCTCGTTGCGATGGCGCCACACGACGGCATCATCCACATCATCAAAGACAACATCGGGAGTCACATAGACCGGATGGGGCGCCTCCATCAACCCGTATGCGCTGTCGAGTTCTTCCTTGCCCAACGCCCGTTTTTCCGTACGCCATGTCTCCAAAGCAACACGGATCGAAGTCGGATGGAGCGTCTTCGCCTCCACGCGCACCACCGGACGATTGGCGTCCACCCAAACGCGCAGCTTTGCCATTGCGCCCGCCTCGATCATCACGGACCCTTCTTCCAGATTCAGCGACTGCCGGAAGCGTGCGCCTGCTACAAATAGATTCGGCACCAACGACACCCGCACTCGTCCCAGCTTTAGCAGACGCCCGTTCTCGTCCCACGCATCCGTCTTGCTAACGTAAAAGAGAAGGTCGCCATTCGGCTCCATCCACACGTTCACGCCGACGTCCCCATTTCCCAACGGCATGGAGCCCGACGAATCCGCGCTTGGCGAATCCCAAACGACATCAAAGTCAGACGGGGACCCCGCAAACACACAGACTGCGAACGCGGCAATCAAAGACGCTGTCATCTCCTCATCCCCCCCCCGCCAAGTACTTCTTCACGAACGCATACGCCCCGTCTCCTCGAAACTCATGCCCGCCGTCGAACTCCTCCATCACAAACCGTTCGCCCATCCCAAGTCCGTCCCAGAAACGCCGCGCTCGCACGAACTCCGCTCGCGCCCCGTCGATGGCGAATAAGTCGTCTTTCACGCCCACCTCGATCATCAAGGGGCGCGGACAGATCAGGGCGCAGACTTCCGCGTCGTTGAATTCGTTGAAATAGTTGAAGAAAGACCAGTCCTGCCAGGAGTAACGGCTGCGTTCGTTGAAGAAGCATGAGCTCACCGCGACCTTGATGCGCGGCTCCAGTGCCGTCGCGTACAACGTATACAAACCGCCATACGACAAGCCCATCATTCCGATCCGCGAACGATCCACCTCGGGCCGTGCCCCAATCACGTCGATGGCCCGATAGATCTTCCACAACTCCACGGCCATGATAGACGTCCCGACATTTCGCAGTTCCTGATCCATCTGCAATCGGTTCGGCCCTTGGATCGGCTCCGTTCCACCGATATTGAAGATCAGCGCCGGCGCATATGTCACATAGCCATCCTTCAACGCCCGCTGGACCATCCACCCATAGTTGCCCGCTGTCGGCATAACAGGCAGGATGATTTCCGGGCTCCCCCCTCCACCGTGCTGGCAAATGAGCAACGGCGCGCGCCCCTTCAATCCGTGCGGAATGCTGAGGATGCCGTATGCCTCCACCCCCTCAAGCACCTCCAGCCACACGCGGTAAACGCTCGCATACGCGTCGTCGGCGACATGCTCGAACCGGGGCTCCGCGCCCCGCTTAATCATCGGTGGCGGAAACCCTATCCGCTGCCGAACCTGTGCGCGCAACGGCGCCACGGATTGCTCGTAGGCGGCCTCGCTGCCGAAATCCGGCCGCACATGCGCGTCGCGATTCGCGGATGCTTCTCCTTTTAGCCGCTGCACATATCCATTGAATTGGTCGAATTCCTTCTGACGAATCGGCTGCGATGCCTCGATGGGTTCCTGGTAATGTCCCGCGAAATCCCCATCGGCCGACAGCACAGCCAGCGCCAATGCCAAAAACACACCCATCACACGTTTCCTCCGTCTGTACTTGATTCACGATAGTTGCACCGTGTGCAACTGTCAATCGGAGCGGAGAGACGCGTTTCCGCGACTGAACAATCTGCTTGTTGAAGTTGGGCGGACAATGCGCATGCTCCCGCGTCTGGGTAAGTACATCCAATATGGGAGACTTGCCATGCATCCCAATGCCGCAGAACTTCACCAAGGCAGCACCCCCGATTACGTCTCGAAGATGCTCGCTTCACTCAGCGCTCGGGATCCGATTGACGTGATGAAATGCACGGGGGACGCGTTGGCAGAGGCGTGCAAAAGGATGGATGAAACCGCGTTACGCACACCGGAAGCATCCGGCAAATGGTCAGTCCTCGACGTCGTGCAACATCTCGCGGACGGAGAATTGGTTTTGGGGTTCCGATATCGAAGAATCCTCGGCGAACCGGAGTCCTCTCCGCTTCCCCCTTTCGATCCCAGCGCCTGGGCGACCCGCCTTCGCTACTCAGAGGTGAACTTGGGTGCAGCGCTCGACCAATTCAACGCTGTACGCCGCATCAATCTGCAGTTTCTCGAAGGTCTTCGAGATGCCGATTGGGATGTCCGCTATACGCATTTCGACCGAGGCAAGGAAACCCTACGCGACGCCGTCCGCCTCTACGCTGCGCACGATCTCTGCCACCTCGCCCAAATCGGGCGCATCAAGCAGCGCGTGATTGCTTGATGCGCTTGAAGTCCCTGAAGGTGAGGAGCTTGCGCGATTCGTCGTCCCACAGCCGGTAGTTGAGGCACTTCAGACTGGACCACAATGAAATCTGTGGAGCTTGCTGAAAGATGGCGTTGTTCCGGTGGCATTCTTCAAGGAAGTAATTTGGGATCTTTGCGCTGAGGTGGTGGATGTGGTGAAATCCGATGTTCCCCGTGAACCACTGCAAGACCTTGGGCAAGCGGTAGTACGAACTGCCTTGGAGAGAACCGGCGACAAAGTCCCATTCCTCGTCTTTGGCCCAATAGACATCCTCAAATTGGTGCTGCACGTAGAACAACCATGTCCCCACGGCCGCCCCGATGAAGAAGACAGGGACTTGTATCAGCAGGAAAGCCTTCCAGCCGATGGTGAGCGTCATTACGAGGACAAAAGCCGCCAGGGCGAAATTCATACGCCACACGCTTCGGCGGTCTCGCGGGGTCCCTTTCCTGGGAGGAATTCGATACTCGACGATGAACAGATAGAAACTACCCACGCCGAATAGAAGGAGCGGGCTTCGGTAAATCCGGTAGATGAGCCGCTTGCGCCACGGGGCGGCAAGATACTCCTTCACCGTCATTGTCCAGATGTCGCCGTGGCCGCGCTTGTCCAGATTGCCGTTGCTGGCATGGTGCAGAGCATGCTCGTGCTTCCAGAAGTAATAGGGCGTCCAACAAAGGAAGCCGGTGATACTGCCAACAATGTTGTTGACTCTCGGCGACTTGAAGTACGCGCCGTGCCCGCAGTCGTGCGAAATGATGAAGATTCGGACGAGGAAACCGGCTGCCGGTATCGACAGGGCCAAGGTCAACAAGACCGAGTAGTCGAGCGCCAGGTACATGAGCACCCACAAAGCGACATACGGGACCAGTGAATTGACAAGCTGCCAGGAACTCCGCATCTTGCTCGGCCTCTGGTACTTCGCGACGATGGCGCGCCAGTGCGTCTGCAACGACTCGCCGGCCTCCATGACTCTCTCGTTAATGCTCATAGTAAAGGACTGGGCTCCCGGTTTGACCAGTTTGGGGAAATGCAGCACGTTGGAGGAATACGCCCCCGGAAAGACACCATGCTATGGACTGGATTGTTCTTTCCTAACTACGACGCATCGACTCGGTGAGTCTTGCCGTTCCCTTGCATGTACGACCAATGAACACCAGTATACACCCACTCTGTTCCTCGTTCCACGACTACTTTTTGCGTTCCGCGCAGTGCCCGATTACGGAAACGTAATCCGCGGGCCAATCCAACTGTCATAGTCGGGAGCTATCATTCGATTAAGTCCTATGAGTCACAGGACTTCCGGGAATGCTTAGGACACTCCAGACACTCCCGGACGCAACACGAATAGGGAGTGTCATCGCTGGGGGGAACACACAATGTTCAACACTATCTGCCGCAAATCATGGGTCAGCCCGCTGACCGCTTTCAGTTTCATCGCCGTCGCCGGCACAGGCACACTTATGCTGCTGGGCGTGCACCTGCCCGCCATCAAAGGCATCCACGAATGGATAGGTCTGCTCTTCCTTCTGACCGGAGTGCTCCACGTGGTCCTGAACTGGCGGAGCCTGCTCGGACACCTCTCCTCCCCCACTGCTTTGGCTGCCTTAGCGCTGGTCGTCGCCCTCGGGGTGGCATTGTCCTTCGTGGGAGGCTCCGGACCCGGCCATCGCTTCGGACCCGGTATGGGACCTGATGGCGAACAGTTCTTTGGCGAAAACAGCGCCGCCGACACGAGCGCGATCGACATGAGTTTGAGGATCGAGTAGTTTCCGAATGCAACTGCGATTGGGCGGAAAAACCCTCCCGTTTGCGCCCTGCATAGACAGGATGCTAGACTCCGCTCTCATCCGTCTGCCTGGGCTATTCGTTCACAGGATTGACGATTATTCGACACCCAACTCTTTCACGGAGGTAGAGCATGTCATTGGCACCGCACGGCGGCACATTGGTAGATCGTTTCTTGACCGGTTCGGCACTCGAAGCCGCCAAGCAGAAGGCAGCGCAGTTGGCTCGTATCAAGGTGGACGCATACGCGGCCTTCGATATCGACTGCATCGCCAAGGGCATTTTTAGCCCTCTTACTGGTTTCATGAATGAAGCCGAAGTTCGTGGGGTCTTGGACACCATGCACCTTCGCCCCGGCATCCCCTGGACGATTCCCATTCTTCTCTCCGTCAGCACGGAGGAGGCAAGCAAGCTGGATGTCGGCAGCGAAGTCGCAATCGAGGATGACGAGGGAGACATCGTCGCCATTCTGCACCTTGCCGAGAAGTTCCACGTCGACCATCGCGAAATTGCGGAGAAGACGTATCGCACGACCGACGAAGCGCATCCCGGCGTGGCCTATACCCTGCAACTGGGCGACGTATTTCTCTCGGGCGACTTGGATGTCCTTAAGGCGCGGACCATCGAGTTCCAGGACTACAACCTCACGCCCAAGGAAACGCGGGCGGCGTTCGAGCATCATGGATGGAAGCGCATCGTTGCCTTCCAAACGCGCAACCCCATCCACCGCGCCCACGAGTATCTTACGAAGTGCGCCCTGGAAGTCTGCGATGGTCTTTTGATTCATCCGCTTATGGGCACGACCAAGAGCGACGACATCCCAGGCAATGTGCGCATGGAGTGCTACAAGACCATCATCGACCACTACTATCCCAAAGCGCACACGATGCTTTCGCTCATGCCGGTGAACATGCGGTATGCGGGTCCGCGAGAAGCCATCATGCACGCAATCGTTCGCAAGAACTACGGGTGCACGCACTTCATCGTCGGCCGCGATCACGCGGGCGTCGGCAATTACTACGGCACCTACGACGCCCACCACATCTTCCAGGAGTTCGACCCTGCGGAGATTGGCATTACGCCGCTGTTCTTCGATCACACGTTCCACTGCAAAACGTGCGGCAACATGGGGTCCATCAAGTCGTGCCCCCACGACAAAGAGCATCACGTCTTCCTGAGCGGCACCAAGGTGCGCGACATGTTGAAGGCCGGCGAAATCCCGCCGGTGGAATTCACGCGCCCGGAAGTCGCGAAAGTACTAATCAAGTGGGCGCAGGGCGTGGCCTGATGAGTAAGCCGGCGGTCAAACGCGTATTGTTGATAGGACTCGATAGCGCGACTCCTCAGTTCGTGTTCGGTCCAGGCGCGTTTGACTTGCCAAACCTTCAAGCGCTTCAGAAACGCGGCGGGTGGGGATTGTTGACCAGTTGCCACCCGCCTATCACCGTGCCCGCGTGGGCCTGCATGATGTCGGGGAAAGACCCCGGCACGTTGGGCTGCTATGGATTTCGCAATCGCAAAGACTACTCCTATGACGCGCTTGCGACGGCCGATGCAACCAGCATCGAGGAACCGCGCGTGTGGGACATCCTGTCTCGCCACGGCAAGAAATCCGTCGTGCTGGGCGTTCCGCAGACCTATCCACCGAAACCGCTCGACGGATGCATGGTGTCGGATTTTCTGACCCCCGATGCCCAGTGTGAATACACCTATCCCAAGAGCTTGAAGAATGAGATCGAGAGCACGGTGGGCGAGTACATCTTCGACGTGGAGGATTTTCGCACCGACCAGAAAGAGACGCTCCTTACGCGCATCCATGCGCTTACGGAGAATCGCTTCCGTGTGGCGCGACACCTTATCCAATCGAAGGAATGGGACTTCTTCGCGATGGTCGACATGGGGCCTGACCGCCTGCATCACGGGTTCTGGAAGTATTGCGACCCCAAACATCCCAAGTACGTCCCCGGCAACCCATTTGAAAACGTATTTCGCGACTACTATCACGCGTTGGATGCAAGAGTCGGCGAACTTATCGCGCTGGTGGACGAATCCACCGCCATCCTTGTTGTGTCGGACCACGGCGCGCAGGCCATGCAGGGCGGTGTGGCTATCAATCAATGGCTTATCGAGCACGGGTACCTGAAGCTGAGGACGCCAGTCATCCAACCCGCGCGGATTGAAGACTGCGAAATCGATTGGGGAAACACGCGCGCTTGGGCTTCCGGCGGGTACTACGCCCGTCTCATGATCAACGTCGCGGGACGGGAACCCCAGGGAATCGTTCCGTTGGGAGAATACGAAGCCCTTCGCTCGCGTCTCAAGGATGAGTTGGAAGCCATGGCCGGCCCGGAAGGTTCCCCGCTCGGGACACGAGTCTGCAAACCGGAAGAACTATACAAGTCGGTGAAAGGAATCCCGCCCGACCTCTTCATTTACTTCGGAGATTTGGCGTGGCGCGCCGTAGGTACAGTCGGGATGGATTCCATCTTCACGTCCGAAAACGACACAGGGCCCGACGACGCAAATCACGACTACGATGGACTGCTCTTATTGGATTATCGCTCCGAGCGCGGTGGACGCGTCATGCGCGGCATCTCGTTACTGAATGTCGCGCCTACGATTCTCAGCTTACTCGGCGTGCCCATTCCCGGCGATTTTCAGGCTGGACCCATTGAGTGACGTGTCCTTCGGTGCCTTTCTGCTACAATCGTTGTTGCTTCCGGTTGAGGCGCTTCCGGACTGCGAATGGTGAATGAATTTGTATCGCGAGCGTCTTTGCCGGATTTCGCGGGTCATGCTGAATTAACAAGGTGAACCGGAACGTCGAAACGATGCTGACATTGCGGATAGTCCGCGGCGATACTTGCCCGCGGAATTGCGGATACTTGGCGAAAGTCAGACGGATTCCATGCGGCTGGTTGTAAACGTCACTTCATTCGCGCCCGGATACGACGACGAAGACGTATTCTTGCGCAACCTTCTCGATGCGATGCGCAATGTCCAGCCCGATACGCGCTTCGTGCTGCTCACCGACGAGCTCTCGCACGATTCCTACGAGGGCTGGGAGCGGATTTTCGTCGGCCGTCCGGCCCCCGGCACATCCGCCGAATCGGGTCCTACCGAGAAGTCTATCGAGCGCGCGATCCAACTTGCGCAAGCGGAACTGGTCTTTAGTCCGCTTCAAACTGCGCTCGAAGTCCCAACGCAACTCCTGGTGCCCATCGTTTTCGACGTGGGTTTCCTCGGTAGCAACAGCCGTTTAAGTCAATGGCGGAATCTCAGTATCCATCGCGAAGCTCGGCGCATATGTTCACACCTCAATGTCGTGATTGCCCCGTCTGAGCACATCCGGCAGCAACTGTTGAATCTGCTGGGCGTTGCCATGAATAAGGTTGTAGTCGCGCAGCCTGGAGCCAATCCCGCGTACGACAAGTCGTACCCCTCCATTGCGGAAGAGCCGTTCCTGATCGCTTTGAGCGATACGCGGCATCGAGATCTGAATGGCTTGCTTGCCAAAGCATTCCAACGCCTTGAGGCGGAGATGTCACACTACTTGGTGGTGACCGGGCGCGAAATCGAGAACGAACCGGAAGACTGGGGTTCGCGCGTGCTGCGCGTACTGTCGTGCCCTCCGTCGAATCTGGCGGGGCTTCTCCAGCACAGCACCGCATACGTATGCACTTCGTGCCACGAGGGGGCCGCGATTAACGTATTGAGCGCCATGCGCGCAGGAGCCCGCATCATCGCGCCAAGAGTCGGGGGCATCGCGGAAATCGCAAGCACCTGCGCGATCTATTACAATCACGAAAGCATCGGTTCGCTCATGAGTGCGATCAAGCGTGCCTTGACCGAGGACAAGTCGGAGCGAGCCGGCAATATCGAGTATGGCAAGAAACGATCGACCGAGTTTACGTGGGAACGCTGCGCGTGGCGCACACTGAACGCCCTCAAACGCGTCGGCGCGTGAGGAATACGGGATCATGACGGATCAGGAATTGATGCGCGTGCGCATCGCGCTTCTTCAAGCCTTTCTCTGCGAACATAACCTTGACGGAATCCTTCTTTCGCGAACGGACAACTTCGCCATGGCGACCGGGGGGCGGCGCAACTACGTGGGCACTGCCTCGGACATGGGCGCTTGTTCGCTTTTCGTCAATAAGAACGGCGATGTCACCCTGATCACGAACAATATTGAAGAGCCCAGGCTCATGGCGGAGGAGCTGGATGGCTTGGGATGTATCGCGAAGAAGTTCCTTTGGTTTGAGGGAAGCGCTGCTCAGATCATCCTGAAAGAGTACAGCGGCTCCTTCGTATCCGACGACGGGTCCGTCGGCGACAACGTGAATTCGAAACTCGCCTACTTGCGCGCTCTATTGACGCCGCTTGAGCTTGAGAAATACCGGCTGCTTGGCGGGCTTGCCGCCGAAGCCATGACGGCAACGCTGAATGCCGTCGAAGAGGGCATGACCGAGGCCGACATCGCGGCGCATCTCATATCCGAAGGCGCGAAGCGACGATGCCTCGTCCCCGTCTGCCTCGTTGCGGCAGACGCGCGCATTGGAAAGTACCGTCATCCTCTTCCGACAAGGGCAAGGCTAATCAACGATACGCTTGCCGAGAACCGCGTTCGCGGCTACGTGATGGTCGTCGGCGGATTCGTGCGCGAAGGGCTTACGGTCTCCATCACGCGCTTCAAACGCGTTGGCGAAATCGCGCCGGAGATTCTCGATGGACACAACCGCATCTGCGGTGTGGACGCGTTGCTTCAAGAGGCGTGCGAACCCGGCAAGACGCTCGGAGACATCTTCTCCGTTTGCCAGCGCGCCTACAAGGAAATGGGGTTTGCCAGCGCCGAATGGCACAACCACCATCAAGGCGGGACGACGGGCTATGCGGGGCGCACCTGCAAAGGTTCTCCGCATGAGCTCTTCCCCGTGCTCGACGAATTGTGGGCGTCGCGCGTCAAGGGAATCGCGGGGATCGATATCGGATTCGGTCACGCCTTCGCGTGGAATCCTTCCGGACCGGGCGTGAAGTCCGAGGACACGTTTCTGCTCTATCCGGATGGCACGAAGGGGATCGTGACGTTGACGCCCGCGTTGCCTTCCGTCGATCTCGAAGCCGTACTCGGAAGGCCGACGCCCGTCGTGAAGTCGGGCATTCTCGGAACGTAGCCTACTTCCCCTCGACGCGCACGGAGCCAATCGCAAGATTTGGCCTTTCCGTCATCGTCAACGCCGCGTAGGAATAGAATGGGTAGACGCTCCATTCGACGCACGCAAGGATATCGGGGAACCCATCTCCATCCACATCCCCGGCATAAGGATGCGGCCCGTGTGCCGTGATGTTGATTGGTTCGCCAAAGCAGCGCATAGGTTTCGGGTTCTCGAATACAGGGTCCGCTTTTGTGCCGCAGTTGCGAAGCAAGTGGATGCTGCTCTTGCCGCTCTCCACTCCCGACAAACTGTACATGAGATCGAGCAATCCGTCCTTGTCCCAGTCCACGCACTTGAACGATTCCGTCCAGTGTGCGGTGCGCTCGACGATGGCGTCATCAATGGGTCTGCCGTCGGACAGGGCGAGGCCGCGTTCCTTGCGCAATCGCAGCTCACCCGATTCACTTCGATACTGCGAGAACAGCGTGAGTTTTCGCGCGGCCCCGTCGTGCGTCGCCATGTCCATGAAGCCATCCCCGTTGAAGTCGCCGAAAGCCGCGCCGGTTCGCCAGAAGAAGGGTTGATTCTCTTGGTAGGGATAGGGGCTGTTGGGAACGTCCTTGTCTCCCGCGAGCGTGGCAGATTCGGCGCGCAGTTCGGGCGAGTCCGGATACCCATCGCACAACACTTGAAGCATCGGGCCAAAGCGAGGTTCGGATCGCGTGCCCACGTTCTTGAACCACATAATACGGTTGGTTTCGTTTGGAAGCATAAGGTCGGGCAGTCCATCGGAATCCCAGTCCACATAGGCCGGATAGGAGTAGCCCATGTTGTGCCAGTTCGAGCCGCCCAATATCTCATCGCGAAGGATGCGAACAGATTTGCCTTCGGAGAATATCGGCTCGGGTTCGGCAAAGCGAGGCTGCGCAGTCGTGCCGCCGTTCACGACGGTCCGTGGCCAGCCATATCCGCCGCCAATGAGCAGGTCTGTGTCTCCGTCTCCCTCCCAGTCGCAAACGTAGGGCCACGCTTGATCGCTCAGACTCATGACGGCGGAATTGGACAGGGCATCTCCGCTTGGCCGGAACTCAAAGCCGCCATCGGCAAGCTCTGCTCGCGCGAAAAAAGTGAGTCGTGTGTACACATCGTGAAAGATGATCAGTCCCGATTGACCGTTGATGACCGTAGCACAAACGAAATCGGAGCGCCCCGTGTTCACCCCTGGGATCAATTGATTCGCGCCGAAGCGAGGCGGATTGCCTCCGAGGTTCTTGCGCCAGCGGACGACGTACGATTGGACATCGCCACTGCCGTCAGCCACAAGACGAACGGCATCCTTCGCGCCATCGCCGTCCACGTCGCAAAAATCGGGAGTGCCCCCTGCGTCAAGCAACACCGGCGGCCCGGCAACAAACGGCCATCCAGAATCGCCCACATTGGGGACGTAGTAGGAACCAGCGATCACATCGACTTTGCCGTCGTCGTCGAGGTCGACTAATCGAAAGGAATTCTGCGCCTTCTCGTCCGAAGGGCTGTCGAATCGGAGGCCGAGAACGAATTCGGGCATGCCTTCGGCCTCGCGGTGTCCGGTATTGAGGTAGAACGAGACGGTGTTGGAGCTATTTGCCCGGTAGGCAAAGTCGACAAGCCCGTCTCCGTTTACGTCATCGAAATCCGCAAACATGTAGCGTCTGCTAATCACGTCCGCATCGGAGTCTGCGCTCTCTTTGCTGCGCACGTGCGTGAGATCTCCAAACAGGAATCCTGCCTCCGAGGGGACGCCCGGATAACACACGATCCCGTCCCAAGGCTCGCCGGGGCGATAGGCATAGTTCCAACACCCCACCAGATCGGGCAACCCGTCACCGGTCAAGTCGGTAAGCCCGCTGCAATAGGGCAAGACAATGGGACGAGGCTCTCCCGCGTTGTATCGAAGCAGATCGCCTGTGCCAATCATCGGCACTCGGGATGGAGCTATCAACGGCGGGCGGGTGGACGTTGTTTTGAAGCGAATCTCGAACGATCGCCATGAAGGTTCGGCGGCGACCCATTCGACCCGGCCTTTGTCGCCGTGGGCGAACGCTTCGCTCAGGGCGTGCGGTATTGGGTCACCGGTTTCTACGTTGACCACCTCAATGGAATTCGGATCCAGAACTCCTGAAAGACCTGCGTTCTCGATTATCGCTTCGAAGTCGATGATGGGGTCTATCGGCACATTCGGGCATGGCTGCTCGGACGTAACATTGACTGGCAGAATGTACGTCCCCTCGGCCCATGCGCAGAGAGAGAATAGGAAGGCAAAGACATAGGCATAGGCGCTGCAGAAAAAGCGCGCGCTTGCCCTGAGCCTGCAAAGCCCTATCTTCGGTATCAACGCCGTTAATCCTCTATCGCAACAGTCGAGCGTCGGCCCAGTCGGCATGGTCGGCCCCGATGCCGTTGCCGCCGTCTCCGACTATCAGTTCCAAGCTCTTCGCGCCGGTTATGTCGACATCCACTCTCTGTGCCGCGTCTCCTCGTTGCATGAGGTTTGACTTCCAACGCGACACCCCGTCCGTGCGCACTTCAAATGTAACCGTGGGCGTCGTAGCGGCGTCGGCGCCCGCCCATGCCTGAAAGCGGCTGTATTGCCCGGCAAGGTCGTAAACAATACGCGCGGGAGCGTGAGTCCCAAGGCCACGCATGTAGTGCTGGCCGGAAATGATCATCGGTTTCTCCCAAACGCTCCGATTCTTTTGCAGCGTTCCGTATCCTTGCTCCGAGACTACCGGGTCAAGCGTATCGAGGAACACGCCGTTGATCCGCTCCATGGGGGGCTCCACGTGTATCGGTTCGGCCTCGGCGCTTGGGGGTGCAGAAGATTCGAACAACGGTTGAGATTTGAGCGATACGGACTCAGGCTGCGGAAGGGCATTCGGATACGTGGAAGGCGTTACGTCCCCCGGTCTGCTTCCCCACAACCAGCACGAAACACGCGGCAACGCATTGCTTGAGAGAAGATCAACTTGGACGTTATGCTCCCCGATGGGCAACGCCGCGCGGAAGAACACCCAGTGTTCCGGCCGCACGAGAACGCTGGCGCCCCAACCCGATTCGGAATCGCTGGAGGTTACGTCAGTCGTCTGACCGTCGACCTGAACTGTGCACGTGACGGATTCGGGAGACTGCACATCCTCCAGGAGAATTAGAAGTTCCGAACGCGATGCGGAAACTGCCGCCTTCGCTTCGACGTGTACGCGCACACCCGAGTCGGTCTTCGGGAACCGGGACGTGTAATCGGCCCCCAAAGGTTCGGCTGGCCC
>JBAZRU010000117.1:0-12605 GCA_041662805.1 Candidatus Hydrogenedentales bacterium
GAGCGGCAACGGGAACGGGATTGTGGAACCCTGCGAACTGACCAAGGAGCCCTACGACTACACGGGTTGGCTCATCCTGGACGACATCAACATCCTCGGGGCGGCGCTCCTGGGCACGGTGGGTACGGATGCCGGGGGACGGTTTGCGGAGTCGCAATTCCTGAATACGCCATGGGGCGAATTGGCGCAGGAGAATTTGGCAAGTCTCGGGGAAGCCAGCGACCAGGACTTCACTGTGTCCGCCGCGCACGCAGGCACGCAGGCCGGTGGTGGGGACACCCTCTTCCGATTGCGTCAAGGAATCGAGCGATTCCTCATCTCCGATATCAACAACCCGGCGGCCAGCAGTGAAGCCTCAAGCACCGTCCCGGTTTGTTGGGACCACATAACGACTTCCGTGGCCGACTTCTCGCATGTGCCTGGCGGCGGCAACGTGCTCTTCCTGGATGGGCACGTCGATTTCCTGCGGTACCATGCCGAACGTTTTCCCATGACGGAAGACAGCGCGCGCACATTCGGCCGATACAATCGCCCCTTCGACGGATTCTGATCCCGCGCACCTCCCCAAGCAACTAAATGTTGAGCGGGCGGCCGTCCACCGCGAGGGCCGCCTCGCGCAGGACTTCGGAGAGGGTTGGATGCGCGTGGCAGGTGCGGGCGATGTCTTCGCTGCTGGCGCCAAACGCCATGGCCGTGGCGGCCTCGGCGATGAGGTCGCCGGCCCGCGGCCCGATGATGTGCACGCCCAGGATCCGGTCGGTTGCCGCGTCGGCGAGGACCTTTACAAACCCGGTGGTATCGCCCAATGCCCTCGCGCGGGCGTTTGCCATGAACGGGAATGAGCCTTTCCGGTAGGCGACTCCCTGCTCCTTGAGCTGGTCTTCGGAACGGCCCACCGTGGCGATCTCGGGATGCGTGTAGACCACGCCGGGAATGGTGTTGTAGTCGACGTGCCCGTAGCCGGTGGCAAGGTATTCCACGCACGCAACGGCCTCTTCTTCGGCCTTGTGCGCCAACATGGGGCCCCGCACCACGTCGCCAATGGCGTAGAGACCGGGGACGCCCGTTGCGAAATGGTCGTTGATGGGAATCGCGCCGCGCTTGTCCGTGGCGATGCCAACGGAGTCGAGGCCGAGCCCTTCCGTGTTGGGAATGCGCCCCACGGCGAGGAGCACGCGGTCGCACTTGATGGGTTCGCCACCTTCCGTCTCGACCACGCAGTGTTTCTTCTCGGCGCGCGCAGCGGTGACCTTGCACCCAAGTCGAAACTGGAATCCCTGCTTCTTGAAGATCTTCTCCGCTTCCGTCGAGAGGTCGGTGTCCATTCCCGGGAGAATGCGGGGCAAATACTCGAGAACCGTCACGTTGGACCCGAGGCGTCTCCAAACGGAACCCAACTCGATGCCGATGTATCCAGCACCGATAACGACCAAATGCTCGGGCACGGTGGGATAGCTCAAGGCTTCGGTGCTGGTTCCGATACGGTCGCCGTCCAGCGCGACGCCGGGGAGCGGAGCGGGCTTGCTGCCCGTCGCGATAAGGATGTGCTTCGCGGTAAGGGTGGCGGGCGTTGTGCCTTCGACAACCACCTTGCCTGGGCCGTCGAGCCTGGCACGCCCCTCGTATCGGGTGATTCCGTGCTTTTTGAAAAGGCCTTCGATGCCTTTCGTGAGTGTGCGGACAATGCCGGTCTTTCGCTTGAGCATCGTTTCGAGGTCGAGCTCCAGGGAACCGACCTTGACACCGTGGCTTTCGAACTCTTCCTTGGCCGCCCAGAAACGCTCGCTGGATTCGAGCATGGCCTTACTGGGGATGCATCCCACGCGCAGGCAGGTGCCGCCGAGGGCATTCTCCATCTCGATGCAGCCAACGTTCATGCCGAGCTGCGCGGCGCGAATGGCCGCTGTGTAACCGCCGGGACCCGCGCCAATTACGATCAAGTCATGGTGCGCTTGACTCATCCGTCACTCCTTGGGGCTTGCGATGAGGTATGAACTGCAATCCAAACAGAAGGAAGATGCCGGCCATTATCGCCACATCGGCCACGTTGAAAACGCCGGTCCGCAGATTGCCAATCCCCAGCACCATGAAATCGATGACGACACCGTCAAAACGAATGCGATCGATGAGGTTGCCAATTCCTCCCGTCAGCAGGAGAGAAAAAGCGACCAACTCCCCGCGGCCCAAGCTTGGCTTGAACAGAATCATGGCGGAGAGGCCGAGAAGGATGGCTCCGGTGAACACCGTGAGAAGCCAGAACCGGGCGTTCTCGGGCATCGTGGCGCCAAGGCTGAGAAAGGCGCCCTTGTTCTCCGCGTAGTGCAATACGGCAAACTGCCCAAGAACGGGAATGGGACTCTCCCCCGCGAGTGTACTCAGGGCAATCTTCTTGGTAATCTGATCCAATCCGATTCCGATGGATGCCAATATGCCTACAAAGAGGCATCGTTTGAGTCGTGAAGTGGTCTGCATTTCCGTTCCGTCGATATCCCGCGCTTCCGTTGCCGACATTCTCTCGCCGTCTCCTATACTTCAAGCATCATGCGTTCGGGATTCTCGATGCACTCTTTAATGCGCTTCAAAAAGGTCACCGCTTCGCGGCCATCGACGATGCGGTGGTCGTAGGTAACCGCCGCGTACATCATCGGGCGAATCACGACTTGTCCGTTTCGCGCCACGGGACGATCCTGTATGGCGTGGAGTCCCAGGATGCCGCTTTGCGGCGGGTTTACGATCGGGGTCGACAGCATGGAACCGTAGACGCCGCCGTTGCTGATGGTGAAGGTGCCGCCTTCCAGTTCTTCCAGGCGCAGACGATTCTCTTTGGCGCGGGCCGCGAAATCGGCAATGGTCTTCTCGATTTCGGCGAATCCCAGGCGCTCGGCGTTGCGGATGATGGGCACCGCCAGCCCCTTGCCGCCGCCTATCGCCACGCCGATGTCATAATAATGGTGATAGACGAGATTTCCGTGACGGATTTCAGCATTCAACCGAGGGCACGTCTTCAGCGCTTCAATGGTCGCTTTAACAAAGAAGGACATAAAACCCAGCTTCGCGCCGTGCTTCTCCAAGAACGTGTCCTTGAATCGCTCCCGAAGCGCAATCACTTCGCTCATGTCGAGTTCATTAAACGTCGTCAGCAATGCGGCGGAATGCTGTGCCTCCACGAGGCGCTCGGCAATGCGTTTCCGCATAGGCGTCATCGGCACGGCCTCTTCCGAGCGGCTTGGGGCGTAACTTGTTGCGGCCGCTTCCGTGGCGGCAGCCGCCGACTGGTCGGGCTTGGGCGCCGGAGCGGCGACGGGAGGCGCTGGAGGCGCGGCCTTGGCCGGTTCCTCCGCTTTGGGTTGCGCAGCCCCGACGCGGCGCATGACGTCTTCCTTGAGAATGCGGCCTCCAGGTCCGGTCGGCTTCACATCGGCGGCCTTGACGCCAAGGTCGGCCATGGCGCGCTGTGCGGCTGGCATGACGCGCTGAGCAGCCACCGGCGCCGCTGCTTCCACTTTCTTGGTTGCAGCAGGCGTCTTGCCTCCCGGGGCCTTTTCCGCGGGTGCTTTGGATTCCTCCATCAGCCCGACCACTTCGCCGACCTTCGCTGTTTGACCTTCGCTCTTCAGGATCTGCGTCAAGGTTCCCGCGACGGGCGCCAGCACTTCCATGGTTGCCTTGTCCGATTCCACCTCGGCAACGGCCTCGTCTCGTGCGACGAAGTCGCCGGGGGCTTTTCGCCACGCCCCGAGTTGGACCTCGGTAATGGATTCGCCAACCGTGGGAACCTTTAGTTCAACCGGCATGCTGCACCTTCTTCCTCTTCCGTTTCGTGGTTGATAGCATCATGGCATATTCGGGCCAGGCTCGGACACGCTGCACCCCTCACTGCGGGAAACCGGCCTTTGGACCAAACGCCTGCTCAAGCAGCAAGCGCTGCTCGTTCTTGTGGCAGTTGGACGATCCCGTTGCCGGGCTTGCCGATTCCACCCGGCAGACGCTGTGAAGCGGCCATTTCCCCAGCATGAGGAATCCGAACTCGCCTCGTATCCGGCGCCACGCGCCCATGTTGCGCGGCTCTTCCTGGACCCAAACGACATCCGTGCCTTCCGGATAAGCTTCCAGCGCGGCCTGGAGGTGAGCGGGCTGCAAAGGATACAACTGTTCTATGCGGAGAATCGCCACGTCGTCCCTGCCCAGCTTGTCTCGCTCTTCGGCCAATTCGTAATACACTTTGCCGCTGCACAGGAGCACGCGGTCCACCTTCCCCTTGATTCCCTTGACGTCGGGCAGAATGCGCTTGAAAGGCCCTTGCGTAAACTCCTCAAGCGGAGAGACCGCCGCCGGATTGCGCAGCAGGCTCTTGGGCGTCATGACGATCAACGGCTTCCGCCACGAGCGCACGATCTGGCGGCGCAAAGCGTGGAAGTACTGCGAGGGGGTCGAGGGGATGACCACCTGCATGTTGTCTTCGGCGGTCAGCGAAATGAAACGTTCGATTCGAGCGCTGGAGTGCTCGGGGCCCATGCCCTCATAGCCGTGGGGCAGCAACATGACAAGACCCGACAAGCTTCCCCACTTGTCTTCCGCGCTCGTGATGAACTGGTCGATGATGACTTGGGCCGCGTTGAAAAAGTCGCCGAATTGGGCTTCCCAAAGAACAAGCCCATCGGGACATGCGATGCTGTATCCGTATTCGAAGCCCAGCACGCCCGCTTCGCTCAAGGGGCTGTTGTAAATTTCGACGGCCGCTTGCTTCTCGTCGATGTGTTGCAGCGCGATGTACGGTTGCCCGTCCTCGATGTCGTACATGATGGCGTGCCGGTGGCTGAACGTACCGCGGCCCGAATCCTGGCCGCTCAACCGGACGCGCGCGCCCTCGGTGGCCAGCGATGCAAAGGCAAGCGCCTCCGCGGCGGCCCAATCCACGGGCTTTTCCCCACGGCTCATTTCGCGGCGCGATTCGAGGAACCGCTCCAGCTTGGGGTGAGGGTTAATGTCGTCAGACAATACCGTCAGCTTCTCCAGAAGACTGCACAGCTTTTCCCGCGGAACGCCGGTATCGACTTCCGGGACATCCACGTCCGGCCCGCCTCGATAGTTGGCCCAAATGCCCTTGAGCTGACCGGGAGGTCTCGGAGCCTCTTCGGTGCGCGAAACCGTGAGTTCCGCTTCGAGCACTTCGCGGCGGCGCACGACGATTTCCTCGGCCTCGGCGCGGGTAACCCCGCCCAAGGTCAGCAGGTGTTCGAGGTAGCCTTCGCGCACGGACTTTCGGCTTTCGATCGTGCGGTACAGCACGGGCTGCGTGAACGCCGGCTCGTCGCCTTCGTTGTGTCCGCGCCGGCGATAGCAGTACATGTCGATGACCACGTCGCGACGGAAGGCGTGCCGGAAATCCATGGCAAGACTGACCACCTGAGCCACCGCCTCCGAATCCTCGCCGTTGACGTGGAAGATGGGGCTCTGAAGCATCTTGGCGACATCCGTCGCGTAGACGCTGGAACGGCTCTCGGATGGGTTGGTCGTAAACCCGATTTGATTGTTCACGATCACGTGAAGCGTGCCGCCGGTCGTGTAGCCTTCCAATTCGCTGAGATTGAGCGTCTCCTGGACGATGCCCTCGCCGGCGAACGACGCGTCGCCGTGGATGAGCAGCGCCATGCTCTGCGAACGGCCCAGGTCGTTCGTTCGGTCTTGATGGGCGCGCACGCGGCCCAGCACGACAGGGTTCACGAACTCAAGATGGCTGGGGTTGAACGCCAGCGCCAAGTGAATCTTTTTGCCCGACTGGGTCACCCATTCGGTGTGATGGCCCAGATGGTATTTGACGTCGCCGCGGCCCTGATTGAAATACGTGTCCTTATCGGCGAATTCCCGGAAGATTTGGCGGGGGCTTTTTCCCATGATATTGGCGAGAACGTTCAACCGCCCCCGATGCGCCATCCCGATAACGATTTCCGTGAGGCCCTCTTCACCCGCCTTCTCGATGGAGAGATCGAGCAGCGGAATAAGGCTTTCCGCGCCTTCCAGGGAGAACCGCTTGGCGCCGACGAATTTCTTCTGGACAAACTCCTCGAAAATCACGGCGTCGGTCAGGCGCGTCAGAATGCGAAGCTGCTGTTCGCGCGAAAGCGTGATGCGGTTGCGCGTCCCCTCCATGCGGTCGCACAACCATTGCCGGATCGACAGGTCGTCGATGTGCATGAACTGGACGCCAATGGATCGGCAATAGGTGCTGCGGAGCCGCTGAATGATCTGGCGCAGCGGCAACATCCCCGTGGTGGAAAGGGGTCCCGCCAGGAAAGGGATGTCCATGTCTTCGGGACGAAACCCGAGATAGGCCGGGTCCAGTTCGGGTTGCCGGGGGCGCGGCATGCCCAGCGGGTCGATGCGCGCGATCTTATGTCCCATGATCCGGTAGTTGCGGATCAGCATGTCCACTTGGTACTGGAGCGCGGTGATTTCGAGGTTTCGGCCGCATTTGGCGCAGTTCTGGGTCCGCTTGCGCGCGTCGTCCAGCACCGGATTCTTGTCGCCCGAGTACGAAGCGGCGACTATCGGCTCGTGGGGTTGCGCCGCGCCGGGAAGGGCGGTTCCGTTTTCGTTTCGGAAGTAGCTGCGCCACTCCTCGGGCACCGAATCGGGATCGCGAAGAAAGTCCTCGTAGAGGCCCTCGATGAACGCCAGACTTAAACTGCTTGGCTCATTTTCTTCGCTAGACGACGGATTCCCACTGGGCTCCATGGCTACCTCACCTGTCCGAAACAACTGTGTATGGACACGAACAACCCGCGCGTGCAGCCGCGCAAAATCTACCGGCTAAGGTCCATATCATACAGAAAAACAACACCCGGAGCCACCCGGAACCTTCCCGAAGGGGTGGGCTGATTTCCCTGAATCAGTTTCCATATCGGTCACAAATTGGGCTTCGAAGTGCGCGCCGTTCTTGTTCTTCTCATGGAAGCTATCTCTCGGGCCACAGAAGTGTACGGAATTGGGACCGGTCGCTGAGTCAAAATCGTTGGAGGTACTCTCCAGAGGAGCCGTGAAACCTTGGGCGAGCGACCACTACCCGAAAGATCGCGCACAGAGGGGTCGGTGTGAATTGAGATTCCAACGCGTAAGTGAGTGTCGTGAAGACGCTTCCTATCGTTACTACAAGCTGGACTTCCTTCGGGTATTCACTCGATCAAGACCTTGGCCCACCTTGAGGATCGAAAACTGTTCATAGTCCTACACAATATCGTCAAGACGGTTTTTGCAGTGTCCCAAGGAAATCAGCAAGCGATCCAAATCTCTTCTTAATACTCACCAGAACATCGTGTTTTACCCGCATGAATCGGGGTAGCCAGAATCCTTCGTCGTATCCCAGTGCAAGAAGTGTCTTCTTCTTGTCTATGTTCGCTCTCCAGGTGCGATCAAGGATATAGATAAATCTCCAATCCGGGTCGCTCCAAAGGAGGCCTCCGAGGTTCTCCGATTCCAGTTTTGTAAGCACGCGCCCCACAAAGCCAAATCTCCCTGCTCCCTTTTCAGCGAACAGAACAATGTCGCCAGAAACCATCGATTCGAAGTCATTCCGAGATCTTTCCTTTACAGCGAAGCACTTGAGAGTCAAAGATCCGGCTAGAGCCTGTTTCAGGGAGATATACTGCAGTGGCGTCAGCTGGGCCTGAATCTGATCAAGCGCTACGCTACCTGCAATTGTCTTCTGTATGTTTTGCGTTGACCCGGGGGCAAGGTACAGGCTGTTGCACGCCCCTTCCCACTTGTCTGCTTGGAATTCCGGTAACACGACTCTTTCTCTGCCGGTGCGCGACCGCGTATCGTCGGCCTTCCCGTCGTGTTGGTCAAGGAGTCTTTGAATTACCGATGCTGGTGTATCTACCAACGGTTCCGCCAGGCCTTGTAGCCGCGTGAAAATCTCTTCCGAAATCCTAATTACGGGCGTCATTTGGACAGTCTCCTTTCTTATCTGTGTTACATTATAACATAGATTAAATAGAACTTCAAGCCGCTGTCGAGAACAGGTGTAAGGGAATCTTGTGTGCTAAGCACTTCGGAATCTGCACTGACCTCGCTAGTCCAGCCTCCGCCGCCGCATCCTCTCCGTTGCTTATGTACCTTCCCGCCCGTATAATCCCTGCACGTTGCACCACGCGACGAATTAAACGGGGACTTTCGTGATTCAATCGGCCAAACAACGCATATCCGGGTGGGGACGCTGCCCGGTTGAAGAGTGCGCCGTGTTTCGTCCCGAGAAGCGGCGGGACTTGGAAGAACTCCTATCGGAAGGGGGCCCAACCGAGTACATCGCGCGTGGGCTTGGGCGCAGCTACGGCGATGCCGCGATCAACGGCGGCGGCAGCGTGATCTCGATGGTCCGCCTCAATCGCATGCTGGGCTGGGACGCCGAGCGCGGCATTGTCGAGTGCGAAGGCGGAGTCAGCCTCGAAGAGCTCATCGACACCTTTCTCCCGCGCGGCTGGTTTCTGCCCGTAACGCCTGGCACCAAGTTCGTGACCGTCGGGGGTGCCATCGCCCACGACGTACACGGCAAGAACCACCACGGCGAAGGATCGTTCAGCAAGTACGTGCTGGACCTTGAATTGGTCACACCGACCGGCGACGTGATGACCTGCTCGCCGGAACGCAACCCGGACGCCTTCTGGGCAACCGTGGGCGGGGCCGGACTGACGGGACTTATCCTAAGCGCCCGCATACAGTTACATCCGGTGGAGACGGCCTACGTCCGGGTCGATTACCACCGCTGCGAAAACATCGACACGGTTCTGGCCGCCATCCGCGAAACGGACCAGCAATACAAGTATTCCGTAGCGTGGGTGGATTGCCTGGCCAAAGGCAAGAACCTGGGCCGGTCGGTTCTCATGCTGGGCGAACACCTGCCATTGAAGGACCTGCCGCTCTCTATCGGCGGCCCCTACAAGGTGAAGCGCAAACTCCAGCCGAATGTGCCCATCGACTTCCCATCGCTTATGCTCAATCCGTTGAGCATTTGGGCCTTCAATACTATGTTCTACGCGGTCCACCCATCGGCGCAGGGCAAGATCATCGATTACAACACCTATTTCTACCCGCTGGACGCGATCCACAATTGGAACCGCATCTACGGCAAGCGCGGGTTTACGCAATACCAGGCGACGTTCCCGCTTGACGCGACGGAGGGGCTGGTGCAGTTGCTGGAGAAACTCAGCAAGTCCTCGCGAGCGTCGTTCCTGGCGGTGCTCAAACGGATGGGTCCCGCAAGCCGCGGGCTGCTGTCGTATCCCTTTGAGGGATATACCCTTACGCTGGATATCCCGATGAAGGCGAGCCTTATCCCGTTCCTGCACGAATGCGACGAGTTGGTCCTCAAATACGGCGGGCGGCTGTATCTCGCGAAAGACGTAAGCACCAAGCCGGAAGTGTTTGCCGCCATGTATCCGTTGCTCAACGTGTTCAAAGAGGTCAAAGGGAAGCTCGATCCGGAAGGGCGGCTGTCCTCTGATTTGGCGCGCCGGCTGCGCATCGTCGACCCCAGAAAGACGGATGCGTCATGAGCAACGCCAACGGACAAAGCATCGTCATCCTGGGCGCAACCTCCTCCGTGGCGCGGGCCCTTGCCCACGAGTTCGCCCGGCGCGGCAGCCCGCTCATTTTTGCCGCACGCGACACGGACGACGCAGCCGTGATTGCTGTCGACACCGAGGTCCGGTTTGGCGTTCCCACGCAGGTCGTGCGGTTCGACGCGGACCGCATGGAAAACCTGCCCCGCACCCTGGAACGCTGCCTGGAAGTTGCCGACGGGGACATCGGCGGCGTCGTGCTGTGCTACGGGTACATGGACGAACAGAAGAAGGCACAGGCCGATCCCGATATCGCCGAGCGGACCATGAACATCAACCTGACGTCCGCCGTGATCGTGCTGGAACAGTTCGCGGCCTATTTCGCCGATAGGAAGGCTGGTTTCATCGCGGCGCTATCGTCCGTCGCCGGAGACCGGGGCCGCCAGAGCAACTACCTCTATGGCGCATCGAAAGCGGGGCTGACGGCATACCTGCAAGGCCTGCGCAACCGCATGGCCCCCTGCGGCGTCCCCGTCACGACCATCAAGCCCGGCTTCATGGACACCAAGATGACCTTCGGCCTGCCCGGCCTCTTCCTAGTCGCCAGCCCCGAACAGGCAGGCCAAGCTATCCACTACGCCATCGTGCGCAAGAAAGACGTGGTGTACGTCCCCTGGTTCTGGCGCTACATCATGCTCATCATCCGCCATGTCCCGGAGAAGATTTTTAAGCGGATGAAGATGTAGCGGGGCGTGCCTTCAAGTTCGTTGGGTCTACTCGCCGACGCTCTTCAGCGCGGCATCAAGCACCGGTGTTGATGACCGCAGATTCAGTCACGCGCTAGTTCCCGGTCCAAGTCCGCCAAGTCAACCCGGTACGAATCGCGTCCCATACGCGCCAATGCCAAGAGAAAATCGGTTCGGCACAGCCCCGCGATCTGCGCTGCGACCTCCTGCGAGATCTTGCCGTTTTCATACCAAGTGATGGCTGCGGCAAGGCTCATCTCTTTGGGGAAGTCCTGTGGTGAAAGTTGCAGCGCGGCAAGCACGCCCTCGGGCAACTCTACAGTGAGCGTTGTCATGCGAATGACCTCCATGGAATTCCATCGGCTACGTGCCGCGTTTGGCAGATGCAATTCGAGCGCGCCTCGTGGGCAGTCTACAAATCGACTTCTCGTTTCATTATAGCAGCACGTTCAATTGTGCCGTGAAACCCAGAACCCTCCTCGTACGCCCGAAAGATGTGCGCATACGCTTGCCAATCCTACTCCGGCCTGTCGTCTTCAGACTCTGCCCCAGCCATCGATTCAATTGACGAGTCTCAAGACTATTGGTATTGTGAAGCAGTGAGGGAAGTACATGCGATGAGTGCATATATTCGCGGTCCACATAAACGCCCAAATATACGCAAACACGGGATCATACACAGTGTCATTGCGGTGCTCGCGGCTTTTTGGGCACTTCCAGTGGCAATAGCAACGGTCAGTGTGGACATCGCCCTTTGGCCCAGGGTCATCGCAAACCTCCAAAACGGGCAGTACTTCGGTCAGTTTCACCTTGTTGGACAACCCTTCGATGTAATTTTGGAGGTCCTGTACCTCGTACTCTTGACGCTGCCGATGGCGCTTCCCGCAGCGTGGGTTCTGAATCGTTCGCGCAAGCTCGTCATGCGGCCTCGGCGCAAGAGTGAATCCGTCACGCCGTAATCCACATTGACCTGTCCCCAAATCGAAATGCGACGCGGCTCTTTCCATAACTCACAAAGCCCCCAGGCTTGTCGCATATGTCCCTGGGCTTTGGAATGACACATCTCCGGCGCCTAAGAGAGCACAACTCACCCCCGGCTAGGCGCGACTGTCCCGCGACGGAACCTATTGACGGTCTCTTCACATTAACTGTATCGTCATACTCAGGGGGTGAAATAGACCATGCATAGACACTTCGCGCTCGTAATGGCGGTCGGATTGTCGGCTCTGGCGTTTGGAAGCGAACTGGCTGGCAACGAAGATTACGTGGTCAGGCGGGACTGCGAGCAGGATGCCGACGGGGTGGTCTGGGGGATGCTGTCGAAGCCGAAGAGTTCAACGTGCTTCTTAGGGCGATGGGAAGACGGCAAGTGGACGATTGCCGATACCAGCGATTGGCCCAAGCAATTCGCCGTGTACGACCTTGGGAGTCTGCAACGTATCGAGTCGGGGGACGTACTGGCCTATTGGGGCCGGGGTTTTGATCGGGATACCATTCTCTCCGTCCATCGCGGCGAAACTTCCAAAGCATTGACACGACTGAAGGTCCTCACTACCAGGCCACACTTCTCGCTCGACGGAACCGGAAACCTATGGATGAAAGATCTCCAGAGCGTTTACGTGGCTCCTCTGAACCCGGACATGACCGAGTTCTCCAATCGTGCGATAGTCTCCTTCTACAAGCACAAGTACGAATATCTATGGACACTCGGTTGGCCGCCGAAAGAGGGGGACGAAGATCCGAGAATCGTCCTGGACGCAAAGGGGCGCGCATGGGTGTGGGGGCGCTTCGATCTGATGAAACCCAGCAGGACACTGCGCGGCTTTTACATCATCGACACCGACGAGTCCGTGACTCATCCGAGCGTTGAAAATATACCGGATGGAACGTACACATGCTTTGAGCCCAAGGACAAGGATACGTTCTGGCTTGCCGTGATGGAGCAAGGTCTTTATGAAATCGATGTGAACCAATTGAAGGGGAAGCTAATCCCGGCCCCCGAGACCGGGGCCCTGTCGTACATATATGGAATCCATAGTCTCAACGCGGATACGTACATCTACGCGAGCGACGAATACGACGCCGAAGCCACGATGAACCTGTGGCAATTGCGAAACGGTACGTGGAAGAAACTTCTTTCAGACCTCGATCCGACGGCGCAATGTCTGTCCAAAAGCTCAAAAGGTCTCTGGGTGGGGACCAGGCGCGAGGGGCTATGGTTTGTGCCGGCGCGGGGCGAACCCGAAAGGATTGACTGGCGACACGGTCTTCCCTTCACGAGTGTCTACCGATTATTCACGTT
>JBAZRU010000117.1:12615-13169 GCA_041662805.1 Candidatus Hydrogenedentales bacterium
CTTGTTAATGGTGGGCACCGACGGGCAGGCGGACGATTGCTGGTTCGCACGACCGATGGACGTCGCGAAAACACCGTCGAAGAAGGAAGAGGCGCCCAATCTGAAGATGCAGAAGTTCAGAGCGCATCCGGTCCAAGACGATACCCGTGAGATCTGGGCCGTACGCGAAGAGTCTCCCGACAAGTTGAGTCGATGGAATGGAGAGGGCTGGGACGACATTGCCTTGTCCGGCTCGGTCTCTGGCGTTGAGTTTCTGCGCCTGAACGTTGACTCGCGGGGTTGCGTGTGGGTCATTTGCCCTGGCAATGACTCCCGCAATAAGGACGTCTATTCGTACGGTCAAACGGCCTTGTATGATCCCGCTTCAAAGGAATGGAGCGAGTTTCCCACCTATATCGACGCCGTGGTCGAGCAGCGTTCGCAAGCGGACGAACTCCGTTTCACGACTTGCATTAGGGATACCCTGGTGTTCGGGCCCCCAGGCCAAGTTGCCCTTCAGATGCAGTGGAGAGATGATTTCTGGTTCTACACCGGCCACGTATGGCAACTAATTA
>JBAZRU010000118.1:0-13156 GCA_041662805.1 Candidatus Hydrogenedentales bacterium
CGGGTCCATGTTGAAATCTTGGCGGTAGAGATCGATGCCTTGCTCGGTGATGAGTTTGTCCACATGATTCACCAGCCACGACCATGCCTCGGGATGTCCCAGATTGAGCAATTTCTGCTCGCCGTCGTTGCCGAGCAACCATTCGGGGTGTGTGTCGTAAAGCCAGGTCCCCGGCGTAACGCGCTCCGGCTCGAACCAGACGATAGACTTGATGCCCTTGGCGTGCGCGTGATCGGTGATGGCGCGAAGACCCCGCGGGAAACGCTTTGTGTCGACTTCCCAGGTTCCGGTATTCGGCCAACCCGATGCGTTTACGTACCAGCCCGCGTCCATCCACCAGAAGTCAATGGGGATCTTCTCTTCGACGTAGCGGTCGATGAACTGAATCTGACTGGCTTCGTCGGCGGTGACCATTTCGCCGAAGAAGTGGGAGGAGCATCCTGCGAGGTGCATTGGATGCAGCTTGCCACCGGGGCGCGGGACGTTGTGCGCGATCATCCAGCGCCGCCACGTGTTTTGGGCGTCCACGGTGTTGCCCTTCCAGAATTGGAGGACGATGAGCGGCGTGCGCACTTGTTCGCCGGGGTGCAGCGTGAAATGCGTCAACTCCTGACCGGCTGCTATGCGAAGTGCCGGACCCTCATCGCGCGCAAACGTCGCGGCCCATTGCCCGGGCCAGCCGACGACCGCGATGACGCCTTGCCCTGGCCATTCGATGTTGAAGTAGGGAAGGACGCCGTTGCTGCCTCGGCCACCCGCCGACGTGAGTACTTTGGATTCCTTTGATTTCAGCAACGTTGCGTGGGGCTCGTAGTCGTCGGGGACGCAGTTGCTTCCGGTGTTGTGATGAAGCGTGAACTCGCCCGCACGCGCGAAGCGGTTGTATACGTCGTCGGCGAGGCGCTCGAATCTTGTGTCGAGTGGGAGGATGTCGGAGACGATAGGCGTGTCTGTAGTCCCCGTGTTTTTGAAATACAGCGTCCACTCGACCGTGGGGAACTCGAGGTATTCTACGGCTACGCATCGCACTTCGAGACCTGTTGCGGGATCGCGGTAGCTGATTTCGTGCTGATTGCGGGCCTTGTCGAGCCGGGTTACCTTAGAGTCTTTGGTGAAGGACGGCGCCAATTCGGCGAACGATTTGCCGCCATAGTTGAAAGAAAAAGGCGGATCGCTTGTGTAGGCGGATTCGTCTTGTCCTTGCACAATCGGCAAGTCGCCGACCCAAAGCTCGCGACCGTCGGCCAGCGTGACCTTGGCATCTGCCCAAATGGCCTGATCGCAACTGATGCCATCGCCCGCGTCACCGGCGCGCAGGTTGAATTCGGTTGCGCCACCAAGGTCGACGCGTACGGGCTCGGGAGGCATGCCCTCGTGCACGACAGGTGACTTGTAAGCCTCGTTTGCAGTGCCAACGCCGACGGTGAAGACGACACTGCCTGCGCCTCCTCGCGTCTGGGAATTGCTGTCGATGCCGACGGATGCGGTGAATTCCGCGGCGGGGCTTGGAAGCTTAATCAGGATATCGCTGGAGGCGTGCGCGAAGAGTCCACGGGTAAACTCGGTTGTCCCGAGGGTAAGTGGACGATCCACGCGGCAGTTTCTCCAAACGACATCAAAATGGGTGACTATGGTGATGCTGCCGGATGGCGCAGCGGGCGCGGCGTTTTCGAACTTCGCGCCGACCCATTTCTGCATCTCCGCCATTTCCGCTGGAGTTGCGGCGGCTTGCGCCGCCGGTGCGATCAGAAGTACCGCAACGAGTAGGAATGCCGAATAGGTTTTCACGAAGTATCCCCCCTGGTAGATGCGTTTAGTCACGTCATCCGTCGACTACCCAAGAAAGTTTCATTCGATGCACAAGCTCCCGCCCTCGCTTCGCGTAAGGCGGAGGCCTGTGCGAATTTGCATTAACCCGCTTTCACGAGCTTGTAAGCATGCGCCTTCGGTTGAGCCAAGCGATGCTGCTCGCGTTGGATTTCCTTCTCGATCTTGCGCAATGAGGCGGCTGCGCGCTTCGTCGCATGGTAGTCGCTCATCGAGAATTCGACGTTGCGCCAGCGATTGAACAGCGCATCGTTTCGCTTGACGGTCCGCGCGAGGACCTGATCCGCCTGAGCGCGCATGGGCGTATCCAATACAGCCAGGTTTACGCCCTTAGCCCATTCTTCCGCGGGAAGCTCGGCAACCGTTTTGCCGTCGATTTCGAGGCGGTACTTTCCGGGCTGAAGACCGCGTACGGTGAGCATCTGACGATTCAAGGCATCGGTAAAGTCGGTGTACTTCACGGCCAATTCCATGTCGGCATTCGTCGGGAATGGCAGCGCATTGTCTTTCTGCGTCCAAGCGAAGTCTTTGAGCTCGCGCACGCATGCGTTCTCTGACTGCAGGACCGTTCCCGAGGCCAAATCGAGTACGACGCTACTCACGACTCCAGTCGCGTTCCACTCCTTCAAGAGCTCCGCGGCCATCACAAGTTGGCCGCTGGGAGCGGGATGGATGGTGTCTGGCACGAACGTGTTCGCCTTGGGATCGTTGGCAGCCAAGGCCGCTTTGATTGCTTTGACGACAGGTTCGTTGAAGTCGACAAAACCGGCATGGTGTTGATCCGCACGCCACTTTACGTGGTCCACGTATTTCAGAAGCGTGTCGTTATAGCCTTTACGCTCGGCTTCGGGATGAGCAAACTCATCGTAGGGGGAAGTGCCGATCAGGGTGAAGCGTGCGCCGGGAGCGGCGGCCTGCATCCATCCCATCAGCTTGCCATACCATTCCTGATACGTCGCAAGAATCTTTGGATCGTAGGGGACGTATCCAGCGTCGTTCATGCCAAGCATAATTGTGATAACCGTGGGCTTTTCCGGTTTGACATCGCGTTTGACGCGCAGTTCGCTCGCGCCCATCCAGCCGCCCCAGGTAGTGTCGCCGCCTACGCCACGCGCCGAGAAATCGACGTCGAGCTTCGGATAGCGCATCACAACAAATGCTTCCACATAGGTCGTGTAGAGGCGCTGCTCGGTAATGCTATCTCCGTAGAAGACGACGGAATCGCCATCTTTCAGGAAGAAGTACGGTTCGGCACTCGCAATCCCCACGCAGAACGCGCACACGAATGCTGCAAGAATTGCCCGTTTCCCCAATCGCGTCGACATACATCCTCCTTTCAAGGTGCAAGGCACAGTACAATCAAAAACCCTTGGGCGACCGGCGTCCGTAGCGGACAATGCACACGAACGCGGCCACGGCAATGGATAAGGCCATCGCCGAACCCAAGTTGAGCAGCCCGGACTCATGATGCCACACAACAGCATACCCCAGACTGCCTGCAAAGAGCGCGTAGTAGGTGAACGGCAACAGGGTCTTCCGAATGACGACTCCTTCTTTTCCGTCCAGGCCGACGACGGCCGAAGCCGCGACTACGTTGTGAACGCAAATCATGTTGCCCGCCGCGCCACCCACGGCCTGGAGCGCTACGATCCACGTCGGATCGACGCCGATGCGTTGTCCCACGCCGAACTGAAAGAGCGCGAACATCATGTTGCTCACGGTATTGCTGCCCGCGATGAATGCCCCAAGCCCCCCGATGAAGGGCGCAAAGAGCGGCCACGCGCTGCCCGCGAGCATCGCTACACCGTCGGCCAGCGCGATGGGCATTTTGGCATAACCTGCCGCGCCACCGTCGGAGTTGATGAAGACCTGCACCATCGGAACCGTGAACAAGAGGGCCGTCGAGGCTCGGATTGCTGTCCGTACGCTAGTCCGCCACGCCTGACGATAGGACGCGGCATTCATGCGATGAAGCAGATAGGTCAGGAACGAAACGAGGATGAAGACCGAGCCAGGCGAATAGAGAGGCTCGAAGCTTGCTGAGATGTCGGTGCCAAGCAAATTGGGGGAGGCGAGTTTCCATGATTTCAGCCAAGGCCCGACGTGGAAGGCAGGCAAACGCGTTAATACCAGCAATAGGGCCACCAGTAGATATGGCGTCCACGCCCGGAAGAGTCTCACGTTGGGGAGATTATCGTCTTCCTTCAAATCAATGGTTCCGTGCCACTCGGGATTCCACGTGTCGCGCGGCGGAAATTCCCACGTATGATGCTTGTCCGGCATGAGAAATCCCGCGCGCGCCGCGGACACGACGATAGCGAGTCCGGTGAGGCTGCCCACGAGCGACGGAAATTCTGGGCCGAGGAAGATCGCGCACAAGAGGTAGGGGATGGTCATGGCGAACGCGGAGAAAAGCGCGAACGGCCAAACCGCAAGGCCCTCCGCAAACGAACGCCGTTGGCCGAAGATACGGGTCATGACGGACACGACGATGAGCGGGACGAGCGTGCCGGTCGCCGCGTGCAGGATGGCAATTTTCACGCCGATGTATGCAAGGAAGTCGGGCCATTGTAGAAAGCCGTGGGATAAGGCAAAGGCCTTTACCGTTGCATCGGACCCTAGCCCCGTGCTGACGCCCAGCAGAATCGGCCTCCCCGCTGCCCCGAATGAAACGGGAGTGCTTTGAATGATCATCCCCGAGATGACCGCCGACATGGCAGGGAAGCCCAAACCGACCAGAAGCGGAACGGCCAAGGCGGCCGGTGTGCCGAACCCCGAAGCGCCCTCGATGAAGGATCCGAAGAGCCATGCAATGATGATCACCTGAATCCTGCGGTCTGTGGTTACGCCGGTGAATCCGCTGCGTATGCTCGACAAGGCTCCGCTGTGGTGCAAGGTGTTCAGGAGAAGAATGGCGCCGAAAATGATGTACAGCAATGTGAAGGCGATGATGAAGCCGTTTACCGTGGCGGCGGCGACGCGAACGATTGGGGCTTGCCAAACTCCCAGCGCCAGGGCAACTGCGACCACATAACAGATCGGCATTGCGCGGCTGGCGGGCCACTTCAAGCCGACCAGAAGCACGCCCACCGAAACAACCGGTAGGATGGCAAGGAGGGCGAGCGTTACGGGAGTCATTTGCGGAGCGAGTCCGATGTCATAGCGATCTCTGCCATCACGAGCGATGAAGCATCCACTCGGTCGTTTCCGTCATGTACCGCGCCTTGTCGAAGTCGTTGTAGACTTCGTGGTACGCGTTTTCGAATATGCTCAAGGTTTTGTCTGAGGATTGGGCGCGCGCGTATAGTTGCCTACTGCCCTCGGGTTCGGTCAACTGGTCGGCGGAGCCATGGAGGATGAGCATGGCCTGCGTTAAACGCTCCATGCCCGCCTGCACTTCGGCGATGGCGTTTCCGATCTCCGCGCCGGTCCGCGCCTGCATTCTTCCGAGGAATCGTAACGGATCAGTCAGCATTTCTTGGATAGCGGCTGGGTCGCGCGACACGGCCTCGAAGTTGACACCCTGCACCGGGAGAGATGGCAGGTACTTTCCCAGGAGCCCGGACAATTTGATCAGGAATGGCGACACGCTATCGGGGATCTTTAGTAGAGCGCTGCTGAAGATGAGGCCACGTACGGGAGGTGTGTGGCGCAATGCGTAGACCGCGAGAATCAGCCCCCCCAAGCTATGTCCCAGCAAGAAGACGGGCCTATCGCCGAACTGTGGCTCAATACTCTTCATGAAGGCATGGGTGTCGCCGACGGTATCGTCGAACGAATTGATGAAGCCGCGCTTGCCGGGGGACTTGCCATGCCCGCGTTGGTCGAACGAGTAGACGCTGATGTGGGCGCGATTGAGGTGAGCGGCGACTTCTTGGAAACAGGCCCCGTGATGTCCGAAACCGTGGATGATTACGAGCGACGCGCGTGGGTCGCCCTCGATCTCCCAATGGTGTGTGAACAAATCCAACCCATCGCCCGTGCGGAATGTCCCTGTGGCCACGAATCTCCCCCCTCTCAAGTGTGCAAGTCAAGCGGGCTGCATGCTAGGGTTGCGCGCGGGTGGAATGCAAATTCCATCGACTGAAGCGTGAGAATGGGCGTTGTCGCTGTACAGCACGTGTAGAGGGGGAAGACATGCTACTTGTGGCGCTGCTTGCACTATCGATCGTTTTCATCGTCTTTGCGACTGCGAAGGTTAAGCTGCATCCATTTCTTGCCTTGCTGGGTGCCGCGTTCGGTTTTGGGATTTTGTCGGGAATGCCACTCAAGGACGTCGTGGCATCGGTGAACACGGGATTCGGCAATACGGTCGGCGCCATCGGCATCGTAATTCTCGCAGGTGCGATCATCGGTTCGTTCCTGGAACAGTCGGGAGGCGCGTTACGCCTTGCAGAACGTGCACTGCGAATAACCGGAGAGAAGAACACGCCGTTGGCCATGGCGATTGTCGGCTACATTGTCTCGATACCCGTGTTCTGCGACTCGGCATTTGTGCTGTTGTCGCCTATCAACAAGGCGTTGGCGCGTAAAGCGAATGTCTCGCTTGCTGCCGGAGCGATAGCGCTGAGCTTGGGGTTGTATTCGACGCACACGATGGTCCCGCCGACGCCTGGACCGGTAGGCGCGGCTGGTGTGCTTGGAGCCGATCTCGGACTCGTGATTATGTGGGGATTGATAGTCGGCTCGGTAGCGACGCTCACGGGGTGGGTTTTCGCGGTTAAGGTTGCTAGCCGGCTGGACCTTCGGCCGGAAGCGGGCGGCGCACAGGAGGTAAAGGCAGCGCCGGAGAGCATGCCATCGCTCACGAAATCACTGACGCCGATACTTCTTCCTATCGTATTGATCTTGATCCGATCTATCGTCGAGCTTCCGAGCAAGCCGCTGGGGGATGGTTCTGCGGCGAGCATTATCATCTTCTTGGGGCAGCCGGTGGTTGCCCTTCTGATCGGCGTCGCGTTTGCCTTCCTCTTGCCCAAGCGGTTTGAACGCGAGATGCTTTCCAGCAGCGGACTCGTGGGGCAGGCTGTCGTCTCGGCAGCGTCTATCATCGTCATTACCGGCGCGGGAGGCGCCTTCGGAAAAGTGCTCCAGAATTCCGGGATAGCCGACGTCATAGGGACAGGCTTCCAGGGGCACGAGAGCATCGGCGTCTTGTTGCCGCTCCTGGTCGCGGCAGGCCTCAAGACCGCGCAGGGCTCGTCCACGGTAGCGATGATTACGACCGCGGGACTGGTGGCACCCCTATTGCCCGCGCTGGGCTTGGAAAGCGAATCGGCTAAGGCGTTGACCGTGGTCGCTATCGGCGCGGGAGGCATGCTCGTGTCGCACGCTAACGACAGCTATTTCTGGGTAGTGACACAATTCTCGGGAATGACCCTGTCTCAAGGATATCGTTTGCAGACCCTTGGCACGTTGGTCCAAGGGACGGCTGCGGCCGTGGTCATTTGGATCATCGCAACGGTGGTGATTTGACCCTAATGCTTCCGCGTTCAAACGCGAACCAGTGATGGTTGTCGCAAATAGCGTCGCGCGAATACGAGCATGAGCGATAGTGTTGCGAACACACCCACGATTCCAACGGTCAGGGGCAATTGCGTCGTTCCATCCGTTGGGTCCGCATCGATTTCGAATTCCATCGCGTTGGACACGCTATCGCCGTCGAAGTCGTCGCCAGGCATGACATCCGTAAAGGCGGCATAGGCGTCGCCGTTGTCATAGTCGATTATCCGTTGCTCGAAGTTGTCTCCCATGCCGTCGCCATCGGCGTCTGCCCACTCGTCGGCGCGCGCGGGAAATGCATCGACCACGTCGGGGACGTTATCGCCGTCGGAGTCCGCGGAAGACCACGCGGTCGATGTTGTGGACAGAGGGTTTTCGACGAATGCGGTCAACTGAATAGCATCGGTCGCAGTAAGGCCTGGTGCGTCGTAATATAAGAACTGATTACCCTGCCATGTGTTCGCAGTTCCCAATTTGGGGTCGGTGTTGGGAATACCCTGAGTGATCCACAGGCCGCTGGTTCCATACGCAAAAGCATCCCCGGTGCATTGAGCGTCGGCGGGGGTCGTGTCGTCGAGATAGTACGATGTCGGAACAAGGCCGGTATCCGTGATCAAGCGACCAACGTTCACGATTGAACCTTGAGGTCCCGCAACCATTTCCCACGCCAGTGTGCCTTGAACGACCGAATCGGGCGTTCCGTCAATTGTCACACCGCCCGTGTTGAGGTTGTTGGTATACGTCATGCCAGTGGCGGCGGGGCTGTAGTCGATGAGGTTCATGATGCCTGGGATGGAGTGCACCCGAAGATGCGTTCGCATCTCCTCGCGCGCTTCATAGAATACATGCTCTCGTTGCGTAATCGGACCACTGTTCGCGCCGACATATCCTCGCAAGGCTCGAACGGGGCCGCTCTTGTTAACGTAGAATGCTCCCTCTCCGTCGGAGAACGTGTCCTCGCTCCGCCCGCACGTGTTGGGGGCGAATTTTGCCGTGCGGCGGTCGAGAATGTCGACGCCGGTGGCTGCGCCTGCCAACACGTTCGTTTCATCGACGATCCAACGGTCGGAGAAATGCACTGCATAGTAGGGCGTCACAATCACGCTGTCTTCGGGATTCGGGCCATCGTTGAGTTGGTAGGTCGTCTTATAGTCGCCTGATAGCAGAGTGAAGCTGTAGGCGACGTACTGCTCACCCGCCCCTGGGTCCAATGCGCCGTTGCGGCGAAACAGGTAGACGTAGCTCTTGCTATCGTCCAATGGATCGGAAATGGTTAGTTGCACACCCGACCCGGACAACACGCCTGCCGGTTCCGAATAGGTAGAGGGTTTACCACCGGAGTCCCTTGCCATGAAGACAAGCTCATCATTGGCGTCCAGGTTGGGATTCGAGTCGGCCCCGGCGAAGGTGTCCGCGTCCGTATAGAATTCACCGATGATTCCGCCGCCAAAGTAGCTTGACCCGTTGTAGATGCGGTCGAAGGTCATAGAGTCCCGTTCGTCCACCTGGACAGGAACTTGCTCCCATGTTCCGCTAAACCGAAAGGCGACGATCTCGCCGGGCGCGATTCCGAGAAGAGAGGTGACGTCTGCCCCGGTCAGGACGACCTGGTCCGCGGGACGATTCAGCGCCGCGCTGGAACAGACGGTAGCAAGTGTCGCGGAGACGACCAGTGCAAGCAGCGCTGAATGAAGGGTCACTGCCCTGTAGTGATGTAAACGAACAGACATCGAGATTTCCCCCTTGGCCTTGAGGATATCACATGCGAGTCGGCCTTGTGTTGTAACACCTACAGAGCTGTGGAGTTCCGCACATCTCGCCAAGGAAGTCTGGTAGTGCTTCGAGATATCGTACCGAGCTAAATGAAACCCATGCTAAGAGGATTGTGAGCGGGTTTTGTTAACTGTAAAGTAATTACCTCAATTACTCGACGCTTGATTCGTGTTTTTTATCGGGACTTGCGGGATCTTTGGTATATACTTATGGTATAATGACGCAGATTGAAATGTGCATGGCTGTTTGCTTACGCACTTCTATCGGGGTTCCAAGACCAAAGAACAGGGGGTAATTATGCGTGTTTTCATTAGAAACGTGGCAAGCTATGGGGCAGTGCTTGTGCTGTTGATTTCGGTGGCGCTAGTGGGGTGTCCGAGTCCTAGCATTATTGGCCCGCCACCCGTGCGTTGGCCGATTGCCAAAGATGTTTACACCACGGCCGAGCAGCAAATCCTGCCCGTAGGACTGTCAGTTTTCACGCCGCAAATTGACCCGTGGCAAGTGCCGTTATACGACGATTACGGGTACAGCGATTGGTTGGCGGGGAATGGCACCGACTACGGTTCGGATCCCGAGAATCCGGTTCCCCACGACAAGCGTACCGATCTCGCGCCGGATTACATTGATGCGGAGAACGCCGCGCGTCTTTTGACATTCTTTGCCATAACCGATATTCACATCACGGATAAGGAATCCCCGGCGCAGCCCATTCGCCCTGGCTGGACCGCTCCGTTTGGCCCAACTTCCGCGGGCCTTTTTATTTCGGCCTATTCGCCAATCATCATGTCGACAACGCATGTCCTGGACGCCGCCATTCAGACGGTCAACGCGCTGCACAAAGAGGTGCCGTTTGATTTCGGTATTTCGCTTGGCGACAACATCAACAACAATCAGTACAACGAACTGAGATGGTTTATCGATGTCCTGGACGGCAAGGTCATCACGCCCAGTTCCGGCGCACATGACGGACAGTGGACCATCGACTATCAGAAGCCGTACTTGGCCGCGGGCCTCAACAGAGAGATTCCCTGGTATCAGGTCATTGGCAACCACGACAAGAATTGGTCGGGGATTGCCTTCGAGAACACAAAGACCAGAAATGCCCACACCGGGAAGAACGTCATCAACATAAAGTTCGACCTTTTTGACCCGAATTTCGTGAATGAGACCGAAGCCTATATGGGGGTGGTCGATGGCACGACTCCATACGGCGATGTCATCAAAGAGGGACTCACCGAAGAATTCGAGTATCCCCCGACAGTCGTTTCGGATGATGACCGTCACGCGCTCTCGACGGATGCGTCAGACAGCCTCGGTTGGATGAGCGAGTTTTTCGATACTTGTACGAAGCCCAAAGGTCACGGCTTCACCCAGAGTAGCCTCGACAATGATTTTGCATGCTACAGCTTCGAGCCGAAGTCGGATTTGCCCTTGAAGATAATCGTGCTCGATACCACCAGCAGGAGGGATGGCGTGCATACAAGCGCTGGGTTTGTGGGCTCCGGCGCTCTCGATCAGGAGCGGCTCGATTGGCTGCTGGATGAGCTCCAAGCCGGCCAGGACGAGGACAAGCTCATGATCATCGCCGCGCATATGCCGATCAGGCCGAATACCAACCTGACCGATACTACGCCCTCCTATACCTTCTTTGACCATGCTGCCGAAGATGCGTTGATCGCCACGCTCCACAACTATCCGAATCTGATCATGTGGGTCGCGGGACATCGTCACCTGAATACCGTGACTCCCATGGAGTACGATTCCAGCGTTCCAGGTCAAGGTCCGGAAAACAGCTTCTGGGAAGTCGAGACGTCGTCACTCCGCGAATTCCCCCAGCAATTGCGTACCTTCGATATTCGCCGCAACACCGACAACACCATTTCGATCTTCGTGACGAATGTCGATCCCGCCGTTGCCGAGGGATCGCCCGCGGCGAAGTCGCGAGACTATGCCATCGGCGCATTTCGGCTCTTCGGCGCAACGCCTGAGATTCTCGCGGATACCAGCTCCCACGTATACAACGCGGAATTGGTGAAGCAATTGACCCCCGATATGCAGACGGCAATTGCCAGTTGCGGAACGCCACTGGACTAGGTACCGGATCTCGAATACTTACGCGGTGAACGGCGTAACCTATTCTCCGCGCGGTGAAATGCGATTGCACACCCTTCCATCCGGCGTCCGCCGGATGGAAGGGTGTCAGTTTGTGCGGGAGAGTTCGTACGATTCGGCATAGGAATGCAGAGCATTTCGTGCATATTAATACGGAATACGGGTACAATTATTGCGCTTCACAGGCGAAAGGAGGAGGGTCGATGGTGAATCCCGCCAACAGTTCAGTCTTTGACCTGAGCGCTGCGGAAAAGCTGCAGCTTGTTGAGGATCTATGGGATGACCTTGCTTCAAGTCCCGAGGAAGTGCCTATCCACGAGTGGCAGAAGCAGGAACTCGACCGGCGCAAGTCCAACCTGATGGACAATCCGGCGTCGGGAGTCTCTTGGGAAGACATCAAGCAAAGGCTTGGACACAGGAATGACCGCTAGACTGGTGTTTGCGCCGGAGGCTGAGCAAGATGTCGTTGAGAGCCACAGATGGTATGAGGCCCAACGGCTTGGTCTTGGACGGGAATTCCTGAATTGCGTCGAGGCAACTCTAGAAGCTATCCGGCGAATTCCAGATATGCATTCCGTCATACACAAGGCGTATCGCCGGGCGCTGGTGAGAAGATTTCCCTATGCGGTGTTTTACGAATACGAAAGGGGGGTAGTTACAGTCTATGCGATACTCCATACTTCACGGAATCCCGAGAAGTGGCGTTTTCGGCTATCTTAAGTTTGCAGCCCAGAATCACCAGAGCGGGCATTTAGCCTCTATTGACGCTAGCTGATTCACGCCTCCGACTTGGAGCAAGGCATTATGTCGCAGCCCGAGACGGTCCGAAGAGAAGAGTTCACTCTCCCGCGAACGCCTGCTGAGTTATCAGATTATGAAGGTGAGAGCCATTCAATTTGAGCAGAGGCAAACCCGCAGAGGGAGTCATATACGACGTGCTCTACACTTCAATCCAGCGGCACGTCGTCCTGAGTCCAGACGGTCAGATTGGTGAGGTCGCGCGGGCGAGAGGGGAGCAGCAATGTGAGGGCGAATCCTACCGTGAACATGATGGCGTTGCCCACGAGCCCCGTGTAGTACGAATCGAAATGGGCGTTGAGAGTTTGTGTCCATGCGGAGGGCAGCCAACCCATCCCCGAGGCGGATATCAGCGCGGAGAACGATACCGCGAACACGATACCAACGCCCATGGCCCTGCCGTCTCCTCGCGTGGTGAAGAAGCCAAACATGTACAGGCCGAGCAAGCCTCCCGCGATAATTGATTGGAATTCGGTCCACACGTCTTGGAGGGTCGTGGTATCGGCTTTGAAGAGGAGATAGGCGCCGCCGATCATGATTGTTGAACTGGCGAGCGTGACGAGGCGTGCGGCGCGCATATAATGGATTTCGCTGCGGTCTGCCGACATGTGGCGTTTATAGATGTCCGTGATGGCAACGGCGGAAATGCTGTTCATGGCGGACGACATGCTCGACATGGCCGCCGCGAGCACCGCCGCGATCACGATGCCTGCAAGTCCGGCAGGGAGTTGCGTCGTCACGAAGTACGGCAGGATTTCCTCCGCCTTGCGCGCCCCCGTCAGCATCTGTTCTGCTTGGATGTCTGGGAAGACATTATAAAATGCGAAGAGTCCAGTGCCGACAAACATGAAGTAACCCCACGTGGGCACGGCGATGATGCAGCAGAGCCACATGGCGCGACGGGCATCGCGGGCGGACCGGGCTGCGCAGTACTTCTGAATCACCTCCTGATTGGTGCTGTATTCGGCAAGCCATTGAATCAGACCGACAATAAGCAGCATGAAGACGGTCTTGTGACTCAGCGAGATTCCCCATGAGATGGGAGTTAGGGAACCGTCCGGGCCAAGCTCGGTCAAGGCGAACTTGTTGTTTTCCGAGGCAACGGTCAGCAGTTGCGGCAATCCACCCGGGAGTTTCACCA